>JANONN010000212.1:0-9715 GCA_031420835.1 Ignavibacteriales bacterium
CGGCCTCGCCTGCAAATAGCGTCCCGTAGTATTCATTCCGTATATTTGTGGTTTTCTCAAGCTCTTACTCCTTATAGTGTTCGCGTGCTGCTTCGGAATAGATCTTCGATGCTCCAACTCCAACGAAGACGGCAGAGTTGAAAAGGATCTGTCGCGCCGAGAGTGTCATATCAATCGCATGGTCAGAGCCGATCCTGATCGGTACGGTGCGCCCGCTTGATGGATTTTGAAAATCAGGAAGGAAGAAAACAGGCTTCTCGAGTGCCCGTGTGTATCGCCCGGAGAAATCAATAGAAGGAAGCGCAGTACCAAATGCCTCCTGCACACGGGCATCGGCGCGCTGCACCTCGAATCGGGCTGCGACAAGTTCTTTGTTGCTCTGAAGCCCGATCCGAATTGCTTCGTCGAGCGTTAGTTCTTTTGTTGACGATTGCTGTGCGAAGACGATCAACGATTCAATGACCAGCAACGCAAGCGTGTACAAGAGGCGTTCAGTTCTATTAGTTCTGTTCATAAGAAGAAGATTCTAAGATGTATTAATTCTCGATCGGTTCCGGTTGCAGCAAACTGTTTTGCTCTATTCCTTTTGTGGTAAGCATGGCTTCAAACAAAAGTCGATTCGATTTCTGCAGAACCTCTTCGAGGTCAACTCCCATTGTAGCCTTCCAATGTTCGTATTGGCTGTCGATGCGATACATGAGTGATGTGGAAGTTGACCAGAGGATTATCGCCGTTTCAGCCGCGCTCAATTCCGACTTGATCAGATCCTGGTCAATTCCCTCCTGAATCAATTCAATGACAGCTTTCCAAACCCGCTGGTTCGATTGGATGCAGAGCGTGTTCATGTCCGGGGAGACCTGCGTGTGGAACTGTGGATTCTCGAAGAAGCGGAACATCCGAAAGTAGTTCGTTTGTGAGCGGAAGAACTGCTGATAGGCTTGACCGAGCTTGGAGATTCGCGTAATTACCGGTTCACCGGCTTTATTGGTTGCCTCAAACATCTCCGCTAAGATTTCCATTCCCCTTATCATCACTGCAAGGTAAAGGTCTTCCTTGCTTTTGTAATAGAGATAAATGGTTCCTTTACTTAGCTCGGCTGCCTCCGCGATTTCGTCCATTGTGGCGGCTTGGAGGCCTTTTTCGAAGAAGATCTTCTGGGCAGCACTGATGATTTCTTCCTTCCGATGTTCCTTTTCTCGTCCTTTTCTCTCTTGGATACCCATTTTCTACGCTCCATCCTATTTGATGACTTCAGGTCATTTGTTACGTTATAGTATAGGAAAATGTTGCAAAGGAAAAAAGAAACTATGCAATGTGAAGGAGAATTAATTGGGAAGGGGAGGCACCGGGCTATTGCCGCTTCGTAGGAACGATTTCAATCTTCTGGAGAAGTGGGAGAATGAAGCCAAACTACTTCTTCAGCAGTTGCATAAGCTTAAGGAGGGTTTGCTTCGCATCGCCGAAGACCATCATCGTTTTCTTATCGTAGAAAAGCTCGTTGTCTTCGCCCGCGAAACCGGGATTGAGACTGCGTTTGAGCACAATGATGGATCGTGCTTTGTCCGCGTTGAGAATAGGCATACCGTAGAGAGGGCTGCTCTTTTTGTAGCGGGCTGCTGGATTGACAACATCGTTTGCACCGACTACAACAGCAACGTCGGTGTTCTGAAAATCATCATTGATTTGATCCATTTCCAATAGTAGATCATATGAAACGTTCGTTTCCGCAAGGAGAACATTCATATGTCCCGGCATTCGTCCTGCAACAGGATGGATTGCATAGCGGACCGTAATGCCGCGCCCTATAAGGTTTGTTGCAAGCTCATGTGCCACGTGTTGCGCTTGCGCAACGGCGAGTCCATATCCCGGAATGATGATGACCGACTGTGCGTTCTCAAGCATGAACACGGCGTCTTCGGGAGTATAGCGAATAACCGTTCGGCGTTCAACCCCCTCGACAATCTCTCCACCATCGGTCCCAACCGCACCAAAAAGAACGTTTGCCAGTGAACGGTTCATTGCTGTGCACATGATCTGCGTCAGAATAATTCCAGAGGCACCGACGAGCGTTCCACTGATGATCAACACATTGTTGGAGAGAACGAAGCCGGTTGCGGCGGCGGCCATGCCAGAATAAGAGTTCAAGAGCGAAATTACCACGGGCATGTCGGCCCCACCAATAAGAATAACGCTGGTAATTCCAAGGATCGCCGCGATTCCAATGATGATCAAAAGCAGTGGCCACAACGACGGGTCGAGAACGAAGAAGACCGAAAGCGCAATCATGCCGGTGAGCATCAGCCCATTCAGTTGCTTTTGAAGGGGGTAGGTAATCGGGGCGCCGCTCATGATTCCTTGGAGCTTCCCAAACGCGATCATGCTGCCGGTGAAGGTGATAGTCCCAATGAGTAAGCTTAACGGAATGCTGATAAGAACATCGAGAGAAGAGATTGAAGATTCCTCAACCATCCTCAAGTACTCCGCATATGCAACGAGCGTCGAAGCGCCGCCACCGAAGCCATTCAACAACGCCACCATTTGTGGCATGGCTGTCATTTGCACCTTCTTGGCAAGGAGCCAACCGATGACCGAGCCCGCCACAAGCCCAATTGCGATGAACTGATAATCAATGATGCGCTGGTCAACGAGAGTTACAACGACAGCGAGTAGCATGCCGAGGGCGGCAAGTTGATTTCCCCGCCGTGCGGTTTTCGGTGAGCTGAGATACTTCAACCCAACGATGAACAACACTGAGGCGACCAGATACAGTAGACTTGCAACGACATTCATAAGGGAAAAGTCCTATGATTTCTTCTTGACATCTTTTCGAAACATCTCTAGCATACGATCGGTCACGACAAATCCGCCCACCACATTGATGGTTGCAAAGATCACCGCGATCATTCCAAGAATAACGCTCATTCCGCCATGACCCTCCCCCGCAGCAATGAGCGATCCGACGAGCGTGATGCCGGAGATCGCGTTCGATCCCGACATGAGCGGCGTATGAAGTAGCGGCGGAACTTTGCTGATTACTTCAAATCCGAGGAAGATCGAAAGGACAAAGACATAGATGGAAACGATCAAAATGTCAGCCATTATTTTCTCCCTCCTTGTCCGAGTGCAATACGGACAAGCTCGTTGGTGATCTCGCCGTTCCTTGTGATGCAAGCCCCTTTGATGATCTCATCGTTAAAATCGGGAGAAGCACCCTTCGGATACAGATGTCGAAGGAAGTTGATGACATTGCGAGCATACATCTGGCTTGCATCAACCGGGACGGTGGCCGCGAGATTGACAGTTCCAATAATGGAAACGCCTGCGTGTTCTACCGTTACTCCTGCTTTCGTCAACTCGCAGTTGCCCCCTTGCTCGGCAGCAAGATCAACGATGACTGATCCGTGTCGCATCAGCTTTACCATGTCAGCAGTAAGGAGGATTGGTGCGCGTTTGCCGAAGACTTGCGCTGTACAGATGACCACATCGACTTTCGGAAGTCGAGATGCAATGGCCTCCATTTCCTTTTTGATGAATTCCGGTGAAAGTTCCTTCGCGTATCCTCCCTCGGTCTCGGCATCTTCCGGCAACTCCATTTCAATAAACATGGCGCCAAGACTCTTCACCTGCTCTCGCACGGCGGGTCGCGGATCGAACGCCTCGACCTTGGCTCCGAGCCGCTTGGCTGTAGCGATCGCCTGCAAGCCCGCAACGCCGGCACCGAGAATCAGAACTGTTGCAGGTGGCACAGTGCCTGCTGCCGTCATCAATAATGGGAACATCTTGCCGATACGATCTGCCGCGAGGAGGACCGATTTGTATCCCGTCACCGTTGACATGGAGCTAAGAACATCCATGGACTGTGCTCTCGTGATTCGCGGAATAAACTCCATGGAAAACCCTGTGACTCGTCGCTCAACGAAGACTCGCAGGAGATCGGCGTTGGTAAGGGGGGCGAGGAAGCCGACGTACGTGGACTCCTTCGAAAATTGATCCGCCTCCAGTTTAGTTGGCGGCTGGACTTTTAGAATGATGTTGGCGGCCGCGAAGAGGTCGGAGGCGGTAGCGACAACCTTTGCCCCCGCCGCTGAATACTGATCATTGGAAAATGAGGCAAGAATGCCAGCATCATGCTGAACGATAACGGAATGACCGTCATTGATAAGAGGAGCGACAAGTGAAGGCGTGAGTGCAACGCGTGCTTCACCGTCTATGATTTCTTTGGGAACTCCGATCTTCACTGAAAAGCTCCAGAACGTGTTTGGAAATCAGGTGTGTGGGAACCAAGCAGGCTGCGACGATCGAAAAGAAAACCATCCCTGATCATCGTCTCTACAAATATGTTCATTAGTGTTTTGAATAGCAACGAGATTTCTGATTTCGAAAATCACCTTCAAGTTGCTGAACATGGGAGGCTCTCAAATCGTGCATCTTGCCTTTCGGAAGAAGAATTGGTACCTTGACATGGTCGATGAGAGCCTGATTTTAGAGATGACAGGCTTTTTATGTCATTTTCTCGTTGACAAGAGGTTCCACGGTGGCCATAGTTCAGTTCCAAATGGGGCTGTTCATCGGGATCGGTTGCGGGGATTCTCAAAACGGTGACCATAGTTCAGTCGGTTAGAACGCCAGGTTGTGGCCCTGGAGGTCGTGGGTTCAAATCCCACTGGTCACCCGAAGACAAAATGCGGAATGATGAATGCGGAATGCGGCGTGAAGTAGCATTCATCATTCCGCATTCTGCATTCCGCAATTGTTCCGCCCCCATCGTCTAGAGGCCTAGGACACGAGCTTTTCAAGCTTGGAACACGAGTTCGAATCTCGTTGGGGGCACGAAGAGAATGCCGAATGAGGATTGGCGAATTGCGAATTGAAAAATCCGGCTCAGAGATGGGTTGGTTTTGGTGTTTTTTCAAGAACGAACTCGTCCTTTCATGAAAGATGGAGTGCGATCTCATACAAATAAAAAAACCCTGCTTTGTGAGCAGGGTTTCTTGTATCGAGAAGTTACTCTCGCTTAGACGACTGATACGTTCTTAGCCGTCCAGCCTTTGGGGCCTTTTTCGACTTCGAACTGAACGGAGTCGCCTTCGTTCAGGTTCTTGTAACCATCGCCAACGATCTCTCGGAAGTGTACAAACACATCCTCACCACCGCTGCGTGAAATGAAGCCGAAGCCTTTGGCTCCGTTGAACCATTTGACTGTTCCTTTTTCCATGGAACACGTCCTTTCTTTGAAGATTGACAACCCCGAAACCCTCGGGGCATGGTGTACGCCGAACATTCTTGTTGCAAACCACTGCTCATCTGACTGACGGCGTTTCAACCTTGAAAGGTATTCGTGCGGCTCAGCAGGCGGGATTTTTGATGCGTGCTCGTGTACTGTTATTTGACGAGATCAAGATATATATATTCCCAATCAATTCCTAATGAAATATTTGGATAAATATAGATAGTCCGAAAAGGAATGAAAAACCCTAAAGTTCCGACAACTTCAAGAGCAAATCCCGCTTACCTCCTTCTCAAGGACTTCCTCGCTTTCGCATCGAACATTGATTTTGCCATGTCACCGGAAGCGCCCTTCACATTCTCGGCTTTCACTCCTTCGATCTTTCCATATCCCGTGTCCCATCCCCCCTTGCACTCGTGGCACACCGGTTTACCTTCGGAGAGATTGTGATTGCATGGGCATTCTTCCATCGCAATAGCACAGAAGTCGCAGGAAGGCGTAATACAGCACGTGTATTTCCTATCGCGTGCAAGCGAACGCTTGACCTGTCGTAGATCATCCCGGATCTGTTCAAGCGATGTTGTCCGCTGCTCCTGAACATACGTCGTGAACGTCAACGCTGATGCAAAGACGGCGCCTGTTAGAGAAAGGAGAATAATGCGATTCATGTCCAACCTCTATTGTGAATAGGATTCACGCTCATTGATTCTGTTCCAGCGCTTGCTCGATCATTCGCTTGCTCGGATATCCCACGAAATGTCCGCTTTCAACGTACAACCGGCATGCTTTCGCGAAGGGGCGATCTCCAATCTCTGGCTCAATATCAGATATGTTGACACGAATCGTGGGTGAGCCGATGAAACGATTTCTCACCGCATCATCATCATCCCTGATGCAGATTCGCTCAATAGGAACCGACATCTGCCTCTCCTGTAGCACCTCTGTCAGGAGATCGAAAGTAGCCCGATGATTGGGGCAGCCGTCGAAATACAAGAATTCTATTTTCATTGCTGGTGCGTTCTTATTGACCTGATTTCTTCCACACTGTTTCAAGAATGCGCGCGGCCCAATCGCGACCTCCGAGGCCAAAAGCAAGAGCCAACGCCAAACAAAGAGCACCAAAGGCAATCTGAAATGCTGAGACTAACACCTCGCCACCAATCTTCAGCTGTTCAAGCGCAATAGACACAACGAAGATCAGTATCGCGTATTGGGCGATACGACTCATTAGTGCCGCCCCCGTGATGCCGATATTCATGAGGTAGGTAAGTGATACGCTCTGGACAAACCGCGCAAACAGAGTTCCAAAAATAAGAACGATAAGGGCCACGACAACGTTTGGAATGTAGAGAATAATCCGGTTGAAGAGTTCTGCAGCAACTTGAAGCCCGAGTGCGTTGAGCACCGCAAGGATGACCGTGAAGAGAATAAACCAATACACCAGATTCCCGACAAGCGTTACAGTCGTGAGTTTAATACCGCCTTGCAACAGGAAATCCTCGATCCCCGACTTCTCCGCCGCTATGTCAAAACGGATAAATTTCAATCCCTTGAGAACAACTCTTCGAACCAGCTTCGCAACAACCCATCCGACAATGAGCAACAGCACTGCGCCAAGAAGTTGAGGGAGGAACGCGCTGAGCTGAAGCCAGAACGTCTTAAGCGATTGGAGGAATAAGTCAATCTGTTCCATGGTGGATCTCCTATAGAGTGAACGAAGGATTTTATCGTGATTGGCGCCGTTCGATGCTTGAGAATCAGCTCTGAAGTGCCCCTTCCAATAAAGTCAGAATATTCTGGATTTTCAACCCAAGCGAACATAATTCCGCTTCATTGTGAAACAATGACTTTTTGATGAATTATCTGTTAATTATCTGCAACATAGTGCCATCTTGTCCGTTGTACGTAGGACTTCATCTTCTTAACCTATCAATATCACCAGGAGATTCTTTCATGAAACGCCTTTTCTTAATGAGTATCCTTCTCGTACTCATAGTCTCTGGGCATGTGGGCGTAGCCCAGATGATGCCGGAGAAAGTGGACACCGCCGTCATCTCACAGATCATTGATGAAGGAATGAACCGTTCGCAGATTATGGAAACGCTCAGCTACCTTACCGACGTTTATGGGCCGCGTTTGACCGCCTCTCCGGAGTACAAGGAAGCCGCAGATTGGGCAAAGAAACGGCTCGAATCGTACGGTGTGCAAAATGTGCAACTTGAATCGTGGGGCCCGTTCGGTCGTGGCTGGTCACTCAAGCGATTCTATGCGCATGCCATTGAGCCGAGGAGCTTTCCGATCATTGGCTATCCCAAAGCGTGGTCCCCTGGGACAAAAGGAAAAGTGAAAGCCAACGTCGTATTTCTTGATGCAAAATCTGAAGCCGATCTGAACGCATATAAGGGAAAAGTGAAGGGTGCAATCGTTCTGTTGAACGATGCACGACACGTAGAAGCTAACGTGCAACCGCTTGCTGAGCGATTCAGTGATTCTGCATTATTGGAAATGGCGAACGCCCAACCCCCGCGGGCAGGTGGCTTCATGCGTGATACTGCCGCAGTGCGAAGGTTCATGAGCCGACTTAACACGCAGAGATTGGAATTCTGCATCAAAGAAGGAGCCGTTGCGGTTCTCGAAGTGACGTCAAAGGGCGATGGCGGAACGCTCTTCGTCCAAGGTTTAACGGTACCACAGCCCGCAGATACGCCGTTCGATCGCCGGATCGGGGCTTACGACGAAAAGGCACCGAAGAACGTTCCACAAATTGTTCTCACCCCGGAACATTACAACCGTCTCGTGCGGATGATCCAGAAAGGACAAGCGGTAAAGATGGAGCTTGATCTGGAAGTTGAATTCACTGGCGTGCAGGATGGTATCAATGTCATCGGTGAGATTCCGGGAACGGACTTGAAAGACGAGATTGTGATGATCGGTGCGCACTTTGATTCATGGCACGGTGGAACAGGCACGACGGACAACGCAACCGGTTCAGCGGTGTGCATGGAGGCGATGCGCATTTTGAAAGCGCTCAACTTACCAGTTCGTCGGACCGTGAGAATCGGCTTGTGGGGTGGGGAAGAACAAGGACTGATTGGGTCGCGGCTGTATGTGTCGAAGTACTTCGGCGAGCGTGAAGGTAGCCGCATGAATCCCACCGGACCAGTGAAGACGAAGCCTGATCACGAGCTTTTCGCGGCGTACTTTAACAACGACAACGGAACGGGGAAGGTGAGGGGAGTTTACCTACAAGGGAACGAAGCTGTAAGCCCTATTTTCCGAGCGTGGCTTGCTCCGTTCGAGAAGTTCGGCGCTTCAACATTGACACTCCAAAACACTAGCGGAACCGATCATCTTTCGTTTGATGCGGTCGGGTTGCCGGGGTTTCAGTTTATTCAAGATCCTATTGAATACGACACGCGCACGCATCACTCGAACATGGATGTTTACGAGCGAGCACAAGATGCAGACTTGAAACAAGCGGCCATCATCATGGCGGCATTCGCTTACAATGCTGCGATGCGGGATGCAAAACTCCCGCGGAAGCCAATGCCCTCTCCGGCAGTCGCTCGTCCGTCTGGAAGCAATTAAAGTCCGCCCGTTGGTGAAGTAGTCTGAGAATTCAATGAAGAAGCCGCCCGAGGATGAAGGCGGCTTTTTCATTTCAAGTTGTTTAGTTTTATGACGCACGATATGATACGTAAAACCCTTTTATCCCTCTCCCTTTTCTCTGTTACCTTCGCTTTCGTTGAAGCCGCTGTTGTCATCTACCTTCGCACTTTGTACTATCCTGAAGGGTTTGCATTTCCACTGAAGCTCATTTCTGCGGATCATCTCGTCGTTGAGCTTGCGCGCGAGTTTGCGACAATCGTCATGCTCGCTACGGCCGGAATGCTGGCTGGAAGAACTCGTTGGCAACGCTTCGCTTACTTCATCATTGCGTTTGGATTGTGGGACATCTTCTACTACGTGTGGCTTAAGGTGGCGATCAACTGGCCGGCAAGTTTGTTCGAGTGGGATATACTCTTCTTGATTCCGCTGCCTTGGATTGGTCCGGTGATAGCGCCGGTTCTCATTTCCACCCTCATGATCGTTGCAGGACTTTTCATTCTCCGATGGGAAGAATCGGGAGTTTCCTTCAAGCCGCCGCGATCAGCGTGGGTTCTTTCCGTCGCTGGATCGGCGATCATCCTCTACTCATTCATGTGGGATATTGAGGCAGGATTGAGAGCCGCACTTCCAGAGCCGTATCGGTACGAACTTCTCGTGATGGGACTTCTGTGCTATGGTGCAGCGATGATGTTGGCGTTTCGGTTGAAGAGATGACGAAAGGTGTCATCAAAGAACTTTGTAACTGATGTTACGCCGTGCCTGCGGCAGGCAGGCAAAACAGGTATGCCACCCTTTCAGGGTTTCTTGTCGTTGGCTATTGAGTTGGTCGGGGTGCTGCCCCGACCTGAAGTATATGACCCTTTCAGGGTCTATTGTGCG
>JANONN010000213.1:0-6119 GCA_031420835.1 Ignavibacteriales bacterium
GTCCGTGAAGGAATCACGTGGAAAGCTCACGCGGGGATCTTCCTTTTTTCGTTTCTCATGGTTGTCCGGGAGGGAATTGAAACAGTGATTTTCCTGCGTGCCGTAGGCGCTAATCAGGGAGTTATGGGCGTGATCGTTGGAGTCGTAGCGGGCCTCGTAGCCGCCTTGCTCTTCGGAATCATGTTCGTTCAGGGAAGCCTCCGGATGGACATAGGTCGCTTTCTGAAGGTAACGGCGATCGTGCTTCTGATCTTCGTCGCCCAGCTTCTTGTAAATGGCATCCATGAATTCTATGAGCTTGGTGTGTTCCCGCCAAATCCGGAAGCGATGGCTATTGTTGGACCGATCGTGCGAAACAATCTTCTCTTTGTGCTCGCACTTTTTAGTATTCCGGCAATCATGTTTGTGATTCCACCATCGAAGAAGAAACCGCAAGAACCCCATTTGCAAGGTCGACGTTGGCAAATCGCTGCCGGATTGATTTTATTCTTTGTCATCTTCTTTCTCGGATTCGACAGCGTCTTCAGCTCAAGTCGGAAACCTCATATTGCGCCTCCGGTTCGCCTGAACGATGAGAATGGCGTTGTTCGACTTTCCGTGGCTCCATTGCTCAATGGTGAACTTCATCGTTTTGCGTGGCACGATGAGGATGGAACCGAGATCCGGTTCTTTGCACTCCGAACCGGCAGCACATTCTCCACCGCCTTCGATGCGTGTCGAGCATGCTACAACTATGGATTCTATTATTTGCTCGATGGAGAATTGATCTGTTCACTGTGTGAAGCGCCGTCGGAGCTAAGCAAGCTCGCAGTAGCAGCAGAGACCGACGATGAGCAAAGTGGTTCGATGCAAGGATTGGGCTGTGCGCCATTGTATCTGCCCTCCAAACTCCGCGACGGTTCCATTATTGTGACCGTGGCAGATCTGAAAATCAACAAGAAGTATTTCCGCACGAGCTTCGATTACTCTTCGGGTATTCCTGTTCCCACGGGTGTGCGCAGAGATGTTCACTAGGGTTTATTCATTAGACCGAGGAACTGTTTTCATGAAATGGTTGTGGTTTCGAATGGCCGGATTTCTTTTCTTTCTTACGCTCTTTCCGTCGTTCTCTTTTTCTCAACCTACCCTCTCTGACTCGTTAAGGGAAGTTCAACGTCAAATTGAAATCTTAACACAAGAAATAGAACGCATGCGACTGGGCGAGGTTGCGGAGGAACCATATGAGCCGCAACGAGGCTTAGGCCCGGCCGCAGCAAGGGTCTATCATCTCAAGAAAAGTGGTGTGTCTATTGCGGGTTATGGTGAAATTGTGTACGAAAACTACAGCAGAAAACGTGAGGATGGCGGCGGCGCCAACAAACCGGATCAGGTTGACTTTCTTCGAAACATTATCTACGTCGGCTATCGTTTCAATGATTGGATTCTCTTCAATTCCGAGATCGAGTTTGAGCATGGCACAACAGGCAAAACGGACGCTGCAGGAAAACCTATCGGCGAGGTCTCGGTTGAGTTTGGCTACATTGAGTTGATGTTCTCGAAGCAATTCAATCTTCGAGTGGGCATGGTGCTTCCACCGATGGGCATTGTAAACGAAAAGCATGAGCCTTCGACATTCCACGGCACGCTCCGACCGCAGGTTGAACGAGTGATCATTCCCAGCACCTGGCGAACAAATGGCCTCGGCGCTTACGGTGAACTTACGCCAACGCTGAGTTACCGAGCTTATATCATAGAAGGATTGAACGCCAAGAATTTTTCGGACTCGGAAGGAATTCGCGGCGGTCGCCAAAGCGGTGCAAAAGCTCTCGCAGAAGATCTTGCTGTTACATCGAAGATCGAATACAGTGGTTTCTTCGGTAGTATTCTCGGCGCAAGTTTCTATTACGGCAATTCCGGGCAAGGGGCTACAGATTCGCTTGGGACGATCAAAGCGGCGACAACGCTTCTCAGCCTTCACGGAGAATTCGCATGGGCGGGGCTGGAACTTCGAGCCCTCTATGCCCACGTCAATGTTGACCAAGCGCGACGCGTGAGCAATCTTGCGAAGAAGACCGTCGGTTCTGAAATGAACGGATGGTACGCTGTTGCCGCATACGATATCGTTCCTTTCTTCGCACCGGGATCCGAGCATTACCTTGCGCCGTTTCTTCAATACGAACAGCTCAATACGCAAGCCGCTGTGGCTTCCGGGTTTACGGCGAGCAAGGTAAATGATCGTGCTTCGATTGTGGCCGGCCTGACCTATAAACCACATCCGAACGTGGCGTTTAAGTTCGACTATCGCCAGAATCGAACTGAGTCAAAGACCGGTATCAATCAGTGGAATCTCGCCGTCAATTATTTATTCTGATCGGGCATCTCAGAAACACGGTTATGAAGTTCTTCAGTGTGATGGTGGGCGTTCTCTTCTTCTCAACCGTCGGCTCGGCGCAGGTGTATCTCACACGAGACGAGGCGCTTACGTTATATTTCCCGAGGCCCACAACGTTAGAACGAAAGACAATCTTCTTGACGTATCAACAGGTCAAGACCATCGAAGCAACGGCGCGTGCGAAGGTCGAGTAAAATATCGTCACGTATTACATTGGGAAAACGACTCGGGGAATTGACGGCTATGCATTCTTCGAGACGCATGTCGTACGAACGATGCCTGAAACCTTCATGGCTGTGATCAATCCCGATAGCACTGTGCGAGCCGTGGAGATCCTCGCCTTCTATGAGCCTGAGGATTATCTTCCACCGAAACGTTGGATAGAACAATTCAGGAGTAAAAGTCTAAACAGCGATCTCTGGCTCAAACGAGGAGTGCAGAACATCGTCGGAGCGACTCTTTCAGCTCAATCCGTTACCGAGGGAGTCCGACGACTCCTATCGACATTCGAGGTTGCAATTCCCAAGGAGAAATGATTTATGAAGTACATGCAGAATGGCGGCTACCAGAACAATCCTTTCATGCGCTTGACGCTTGCATTGACGCTTGTGTTTCTCGTCGGATTCGTCATCACGAATTTTCTTCTCTATTTCGAAAGAATGGACATGTCGCCCGCGTCGGTAGTAAAGTACTACAACGGATCAGAAGAGGAGTTCCGTCCGGCACGCTCGTACCTATCTATGATGGAGGTGACACACATGCACCTGCCGATGATGGCACTCGTGCTCTTGATGCTCACGCATCTTGTCATCTTCGCACCATTGTCCGTCGGTAGCAAGACTGCACTGATCATCATCCCATTCCTCGCCGGACTTTTTGGTGAAGCTTCAGGATGGCTTGTTCGGTACGTAGATCCATCATTCGCTTGGCTGAAGATACTCTCCTTTGTGACACTACAAGCAAGCTTGATTGTTCTCCTGAGCACGCTCGCGATGTTCTTGATCCGCCCGACGCTTCCGATGGAACATCGCAACAATGGGACAAGTACGAATGAAGAAAGGGCTTCATCTCAAGACTCACGACGGCAACGACCGAACAAAAAGCGCAGGTCTCCCGTGAAATCGTTCGACGGGCGGTAGCGGCTTCTCATGTCTTCGATATCCTTCTCACGAAGAGAATTCCTACGTCGGTCGTTTCTATCCGGAATTGCCATTGCCTTTCCGGTTCCTCAACTTCTCACATCTTCCCATTCCTCACATGGCGTTCTTGTTCACCGTGCGCATTACGTCATGGGAACAGTTGTTACGATTGCGGCGTACGGGTCATCTGCTTCACATGCGCATCGCGCAATCACAAAAGCTTTTGATGAATTGCACCGGCTTGATCGAATGATGAGTCTTTTCAAGAGCGGCAGCGAGTTGTCAGAAGTAAACAGATCTGCTGGCAAGTCCCCGGTGCAGGTGAGCGATGACTTTCTTCTTCTGCTGCAGAAAACACGCACGTACCATATCCAAACGCACGGCGCATTCGACGTAACAGTAGCGCCGCTCATGCGATTGTGGGGATTCATAGGTGAAGGAGGTCGCGGAATCCCAAGCGACCGGGAAATCAATCATGTCATTGATGCAGTCGGGTTTCAGAATATCGAAATTGATCCGTTGAAAAAAACCGTCGCTCTCCTCAACCAACGCTCCAGTATTGATTTTGGTGGCATTGCCGTCGGCTACTCTGTTGACCGCGTTGTTTCTATCTTGAAAGAAGAAGGAATTGAGTCTGCGTTCGTCAATCATAGCGGTGACGCTTTCGCGCTCGGCGCCCCTGCAGACGCAGAAGGATGGCCTGTCATCATCCCCCATCCCTTGGCTCCGCAAGAATCTGCCGCAAGTCTGACGCTTCGAAACCAAGCAATCTCTACCTCCGGCAACTACGAGAAGTTTGTTGAGTTTGAACATCAACGCTTCGGGCACATTCTCGATCCATTTTCAGGACGACCCAGCAACGAAGTCATGAGCACGTCGGTTGTTGCACCGACCGCTCTTGATGCCGACGCGCTATCGACGGGGTTATTCTGTATGAAGCGAGAATCACAAAAAGAATTCGCCGCCGCGCATCAATACAGGGTCATTACGATCTCATCCACAGGGGAGGTTGAAAGTCCATAACACTCATCGTACCTTGAGGAAGATGCAAACGCCATGACCCTTGAACATCACACCGATCGTCCTGCTATCACAAAGGAACAAGTGTACGAGACGCTGCGCGAGTGCTATGACCCCGAGATTCCCGTGAACATCGTTGACCTCGGGCTCGTTTATGGCGTCACGATCGTTGATGGTTGGGTTGGCGTGAAGATGACGCTGACAACCCCCGGTTGTGGATTGGCCGATGCGATTACGAAGGAGGTACAAGATCGAATCTTGCAAATACCGGGCGTGAATAGCGGCAACGTTCGGCTCGTGTGGAGCCCTCCATGGAATCCAACAATGATGACCGAAGAAGCTCAGAAGAACCTCGGACTTCAGAGTTGAGCCGTTCCTTTCAGGATGTTGGGCTAAAGCCCTTCCTCTTCCCTTTATCCATCCCCGACCTGCCAGCCCGCCGTGCGGTCTGGCGGGGAGGTCGGGGCAATGCATTCCGCTTAGTCCTTCATTCTCCGCAACCACAATTCCTCGCTTCGAATTGACCGTATCAATCATCTTATCTTCTCATCCGCAATTCGCTCGCTTTGATCTCGTGCGTCCATCGCAGCTTGCCGATGTAGTCCCAACATTCCAGTACGACCGTTCGATTGGTTCGCGGACCGGAGAATCGTAGAATTCCAAAATTGTGGACATCATTCACGAGCGTGCCGGGGACAACGTTCGGATTGTTTTCATCTTTGAAGGACGAGAGTCCGGCGGTCAGCGAGGAGCTCGTGTAATCATACAACGTGTAGAACGCCGTGTCCTTGAGTTGCACAAGCTCCGTAAGATGCCTGTCACCTGAAAGGAACAGCACGCCGGAGATATTCTGCTGTTTGATGGAACGAAGAAGCGCATCATATTCGTGTCGGTAGTTGTAGAACGTTTCTCCGCCGGTGGATGGATTGAGCATTTGATTTCCATTCACGACGATTTTGAATGTAGCCGTGCTGGATGTGAGACCGTCAAGGAGCCATTGGAATTGTTCCTTTCCAAACATGGTCTTCTTGTCGTCGGTGGGCGCACGATTCGGCGCACGATGGTACCGATCATCGAGCATAAAGAATTCCACGTCTCCCCACTCAAACCTTCCAAACACGCCTGCGGTTTCGGCTGTGCCGTACGTTTGATTTGCCCAGAACAGCTTGTGGTTCTCTAGCGCTTCACTCCGTAGCCTGTAACTACGATCTGCGCTATTCGGTCCATAGTCGTGGTCGTCCCACGTTGCGTAGTTGTGCGCGGAGCCGAGGATTGGTTGCATCTCCGGCAGCGAGCGTGTGTGCGTCCACCGATGCTGCAATCCAGCCACTGTGTGCCAATCAACTTCACGATAATATGTGTTATCTCCGATCCAAAGCATCAGGTCGGGATTCTTTGCGGCAATGACGGAAAAGATCTCGTAGTCGGAGCCGTACGGTGTTCCGGGGCGATCCCATTCCGTTTCGTTCACATACGAACACGAACCAAACGCAATGGTGAAGTCCGGCGGATCGGTGCGCCAATGCCACAATGGTTGGGTCTGGAATCTGAGCGGGTAGGGTCGCTTCACAACCTTCCCTTCAATAATC
>JANONN010000214.1:0-11004 GCA_031420835.1 Ignavibacteriales bacterium
CTGTTGTGAGTTCCGGCAGGAAGGAGTCATAGAATACCATTCCCGCTTCAAAGCCGATATTAGCGAGGATGAGGAGGAGCATCCCCGTTACGATCATAGAGTGCTCGACAAGAAAGAGTGAGCCGGTTGCCAGAATGCACAGTGCCGTGAAAAGAGCGAGGAATCTCTTTTTCCCCGCACCATAATCGGCGGCGGCTCCGAGGATCGGCGAGAGAATCGCCACAATGAGCATTGAGATGCTGAAGGAGAGTCCCCACAGAAAATCGCCATGCTGAGAATCGGCGGCGATCACTTCCTTGAAATAAATCGGGAATCCGACCGTCAAGATGATGACATAGAACGCCGTATTGGCGAAGTCGAAGAGCATCCAAGAGAGGATTTGCGCACGAGTAGCCACTCGGCCGGATGTCATGGGGTGGAGCTCGATTTCGGTGGGGATGTTTCTTTTGCCGCTGCGCTTTTGGGTGCCGCCTTTTTATGGGGGGAAGTTTCTATAAGTCCGCGGCCGGACTTCTTCATCTTGCCTCGCGATTTCAAGTCGTTGAGCACCGAGTCCAGCACGCCATTAACGAACTTGTCACTCTTCTCCGTGCTGTATCGGCGGGCAATTTCGATGGCTTCGTTGATAGAGACTTTGGGTGGGATGTCGTCAAAGTAGATCAACTCACAAATGCACATTCGCAAGATCACCTTGTCAATAACAGCGAGTCGCCCAAACTCCCAATTCGTGACTTTCGCCTTGATGAACGCATCCAATTCATCATGTGTCTCAATCACTTTCTTGACCAATTCCTTCGCGAACTTAAAAAGCTCTGGTTCTTTGGAAAGCCCGCTGAGCACGTTCTCATAGAGCGACTCCACAGGTTGCTGCGATAGCTCAAAAGCGTAGAGAGCCTGAAGAACCTTTTCTCTTACCTGTCGTCGTTTGGAAGGCATGTTACAATTAAAAATTAAAAAGGAAAAAGGAAAAAATCTGAAATGGAAAATGACCAATGAGTAATCCGCATTCCGCATTCCACACTCCGCATTCCGCACTTCACATTCCCCACTCCGCACTCCGCACTTCACATTCCACACTCCGCATTCCACACTCCACATTCCGCATTCTGCACTTCACATTCCGCATTCCGCACTTCACATTCCACACTCCGCACTCGTTATCTTTCTTTGTTGTTCAACTCGCCAAGCCGACCGGTGAATTCAGACTTGCTGGCATAGATATGCTTGATCTTCGCGATCCGGTTGATGCGTGCTTCGGCAAGCCGGTTTGCGGCAACAACGGTTGGGATCTTCTCGTCCTTTGCAAGCTTGAAGATCGCTTTTAGCATGTCGTAGATCCCATCTGCTTGCTTGAGCGCCTTTTGCTGATTGTATCCCTCCAGTTCACTATACACATTGATCAATCCGCCGGCATTGATGGCGTAATCGGGCGCGTAGTGGATCTTTCGCTCGATGAGCATCTGCATATGCTTCTTCTCCTCCAGCAATTGGTTATTCGCTCCCCCAGCGACGATCTTTGCTTTCAGCCGCGGAATGGTCTCATCGTTCAAAATGCCACCAAGGGCACACGGCGCAAAGATGTCGGCCTTCACGTCGTAAATGGCGTTTGGCTTGACAAAGGTCGCCTTCACACGTCTCGCGAGCGCCTTCGCTTTGTCTTCGTAAATGTCGGTGACATACAATCGTGCTCCTTCTTTAGCGAGGTGCAAACATAAGTGCGATGCGACGTTCCCTGCACCCTGGACGGCGACAATTTTTCCCTTCAATGAATCATTTCCATACACTTCTCCGGCGCATGCTTTCATCCCCACGTAGACACCGTATCCTGTGACGGAGGATGGATCGCCGCTTCCGCCTTGTGACTCTGAAGTCCCTGTAACGTACTTTGTTTCCATCCGAACCCATTCCATATCGCGTACAGTCGTTCCCACATCTTCCGCGGTAATGTAGCGTCCTCCTAATCCCTCTATAAATCTTCCATACGTTCGAAAGAGACCTTCAGATTTGTCTTTATGCGGATCGCCGATGATCACGGCCTTTCCTCCGCCAAGATTCAAGCCGGCAATTGCGGCTTTGTATGTCATTCCACGAGAAAGGCGAAGTACATCACGCAGTGCCTCATCATCGTTGGCGTACATCCACATCCGCGTACCACCGAGCGATGGTCCCAACGATGTATTATGAATGGCAATGATCGCCCGCAATCCGACGCTCTTGTCCGAGCAAAAGATGACCTGTTCATGATCTCTGCGCTCAATTTCGCTAAAGACACTCATGACATTGTTCCTTGTTTGAGGATGAACGTTTCAGGCGGAAGGTGGATATTGAGAGATCCGACGTTGGAATCATGCGTTACGGCCACGGGCGTTTGAAAAACATGAGAAAGAATGGAGGGAGTGAGAACTTCAGCCGGAGTCCCTAAGGCGTAAACGGAGTTGCCGCTGTGAGTCGGTGCAAGAAGAAGAATTCGTGTGCTCACATTCGCAACGAGATTAAGATCGTGAGACACGGCGATCACGGTGAGTCCGCTCTCGATTTGAAGTTTCTTGAGCAACAGGAACAGTTCAACTTGATGCGAAAGATCGAGATG
Organism: Ignavibacteriales bacterium; assembly: GCA_031420835.1. Lineage (GTDB taxonomy): Bacteria > Bacteroidota > Ignavibacteria > UBA10030 > UBA10030 > JANONN01. Next base: position 2,591 of record JANONN010000214.1, read on the forward strand.
AGCGTTCGGTTCATCGAGAAGCAACATCTTCGATTCTTGGGTGAGCGCGCGCGCGATGAGAACACGCTGCCGCTCGCCTCCCGAAAGTCCTGTCACCGGTTGTTCCGCGAGATGGAGAATATCAGTCATCCTCATTGCCTCTGTTGCTGCTTTGAGGTCGGCACTCTGTTCAAAGCCAACCATTGAAAGATACGGGGCGCGGCCCATGAGGACTGTTTCAAGAACGGTGAAAGGATAGAGCCAGGCAGTTTCTTGAGGAACATATGCGATGATCTTTGCAAGCTCCCGCCGCGTGTAGCTTTCGAGGGGCCGGCCGTAGAGGGAGATTGTCCCTTTCTCAGGGACGAGAATACGTCCAATGAGCCTGAGTAACGTGCTCTTGCCACAGCCGTTGGGTCCAAGAATACTGAGGAAATCGGTGGAAGGAATCTCGAGTGAAATACCTCGAAGAACCGGCGATGAGAAGGAGAAGGAAACGTTTTCGAGGCGGAGATTCATGAATGACAAAGAGTGGGAAATGACTCCGGTTTGTGGGAGCTAAACTTGCGATGCCAAAATAGGCAAAATTGGCGTTCAAGGCAAGCGACTGTTTATGGTGGAAGGTGGATCAAAGGTGAAACGTGGGACGCACAAAGGTGCGACGCACGTCCAACACGCCCCTTCCCCGAACGTGCGCCGCACCTACACATTCTTTCTCAAAAAAAGAAATTGCATTTCGTTTGCCCACTCAACATATTTGAAGCACATGTTTTTCGAAAAGCGAATTCGAGCAAGGGGCCCCATCGCTCGCTGCTTCTGTTGTTTCGTCCCGTATTCAATTCTCTTTTTGAATCTGGTCTTTGCAGATACAACCACCGTCCGGCAAACACCGGACGAGTTGGCCAGAATTCTGAATGCAGTACGCACCAAAGAACCGATCACCGTTGATGGCCGCCTCTTAGAATCTGTCTGGCAACGCCCTGGCGCCAGTGGCTTCATTCAACGCGAGCCTCTCGAAGGCCAACCAGCCTCCGAACAAACCGAAGTGTGGTTTGTCTATGATGATGCCGCGCTGTATGTTGCCGCGCGCATGTACGATTCTTCCCCCGATCAAATCGTTGCCCGTCTCGGAAGGAAGGATGGCGGCGTTGAATCCGACTGGATCTACGTAGGAATTGACGCTGCGCTCGATCGGCGAACAGCGTACGTGTTTGGAGTTTCAGCCGGCGGAGCGCTCTTCGACGGCTATATTTCCGATGACACACGACTTACCTCGACATGGGATGGGGTGTGGGATGCCGATGTACAGCGTGACCATCTCGGATGGTCTGCCGAATTTCGAATTCCATTCTCTCAACTCCGGTTTTCTGAAAAAGAACAGTACGTGTGGGGTGTAGAGTTCTTACGAGAAGTGCGCCGCAAGAGTGAGGAATCACTGTTAGTGCTTCATCCACGCAACGATCAGATTCGTGTTTCTCGCTACACGGAGCTTCACGGCATCGAAGGAATCAAGCCGCCGAAGAGAATAGAAGTCCTTCCGTACGTTACCGGAACACGAAAGTTCGTGGAGCCTCCGCTGGTTCATTCATTCAATGTTGGCAGAAAAGACCCGTTTGTCGTCGGGCGGGATATGAACGCCAATCTTGGCGCAGACATGAAAATTGGCTTGACAGGGGAACTGACACTTGACCTTGCTATCAATCCAGACTTCGCGCAGGTGGAAGTGGACCCAGCGGTCGTGAATCTGAGCGCGTATGAAATCAGGTTTTCTGAACGCCGCCCATTCTTCATTGAAGGGGAATCTATCCTGAACTTCGGTCGGGGTGGGGCCACAAGTTATGAGAATTACAATTGGAGCGATCCGAGCTTCTTCTACAGCCGCCGTATCGGACGTGCCCCGCAAGGTTCGGTGTCGCACACTGGATTCCAGAACACTCCAGATAGAACGACGATACTGGGGGCAGCAAAGGTCAGCGGCAAAGTATCCGAATCGTGGTATCTTGCGGCCCTCACAGCATTGACCGATCGTGAGCATGGAGAAGTAGATTCCGCAGGAGTCCGGTTTCGGGATGCGATTGAGCCACGGGCCTTCTACACGGTTGTCCGAGCCAGAAAGGAAATGAATGATGCACGACAGGGAGTCGGTGTTGTTTCCACATTTCTTGAGCGTGAGAACAAAGACCCGCGCTTGACTAACCTTGTGAACCACAGGGCACTGTCGTTAGGGATTGATGGATGGACGTTCCTTGATGAGAATCGGGATTGGGTGCTTACTGGATGGACGGGTATAAGTAGAGTGACGGGTACGGTCCAACGCATGCTTGCCCTGCAACAGTCATCCACGCATTACTTTCAGAGACCCGATGCGAACCATGTAGGTATTGATTCGAATGCGACAAGTCTCACAGGTTGGGCATCACGCTTTTGGTTGAACAAAGAAAAAGGGAAGTGGAGATTCAACGCTGCCCTCGGAGCAATTCATCCGCAGTTTGAAACAAACGATGTTGGTTTCCATGGACGCACGGATTACGTGAACGGGCACATCTGGGGAGGATATTTCTCGTACGACCCGGATGATGCGTTCCGAACGAAATCAATTGCGGCTGTGGCGTTTCGGGAATACAATTTTGGAGGGACGAAAATTGGTGAGACCTATAATCTCGTCTTACAGGGACAATTGTTGAGCTACTGGGGAGGATATGCTGTTCTGGGCCTCAATGAGCCGGCCCTCGACGACCAACGCACACGCGGTGGGCCGTTGATGAAGACACTGCGAAGTAATTTCTTCCACGGGAGCGTCTATTCGGATTCTCGAGAACCACTCAACGGCTCAGTGTACACGACTCTTGCCCGTGGGTTGTCAGGGTCGTGGTTTGTGAGTAGCGGGATCAACTTTTCGTGGAGTCCCAGTGCGACAGTGCGAGTCAGCGGCGGTCCTTCATACTTCTTGAATCATAATGCGGCGCAGCATATCACGACACGCACTGACCCGGTCGCGAGCAGCACGTTTGGCAAGCGGTATATTTTTGGCACGCTCGATCAGAAGCAAATCGCTGCAACATTACGCCTGGATTGGACCTTTACTCCAAGATTGAGCTTTCAACTATTCCTCCAGCCGCTGATCTCTTCCGGACGATACACGGATATCAAGGAACTCCAAGCGCCACGGACGTTCTCCTTCAATCACTATGAACAGTTACCCGACTCAATCTTCTATGACACCTCAGCGAAGGGCTACACCATTGTACCTGCTGGTGCATCAAAGTTCAACCTGGATGATCCGAACTTCAATTTCAAATCGTTGCGCGCAAACGCCGTAATCCGCTGGGAGTATATGCCCGGTTCTACACTCTACGTTGTGTGGACGAATGAGAAGGTAGATTTCGAGAAGCGTGGGGAGTTTTCGTTCAATCGGGATGTGAAGGTGCTTCTGAGGGATCGGCCCGACAATGTCTTTGCAATCAAGCTAACTTACTGGCTCAGTCCGTAAGATCGAACAGCATCATTGCGCAACCGTGACGGCGCTGGCAAACCCCGGATCGGTACCGTATAAAAGAAAATCGGAGTTCAACACTTCCCAATAAAGGAACTCCACTTGTGTTGCCTTCTTGAGCCATTCAAAGACTTGATCCTTCTTGTTCTGAATCGCAAAAAGCGCTGCCTTTCGATACAGTACCTGAGCAGATCGTGGATTCAACTCAACGGCCTTATCAAGCGCTTTTTCTCCTTCATCAAATTTGCCGGAACGAGCGTAAAGAAGTCCAAAATACGAGTACGCGTTCCAGTTGTTTGGATTTGCTTCTATCGCCTTCTTTGCCAGTTCAATTCCTTGGTCCAAATAGCTCTTCGATTCAAACGCCTTTCCGCCAAGTTGAAGCGCTCGCCCGATCCAATAGTACGCTCGAAAGTCGGTTGGGTCATTTTCTACGAGCGTCATTCCATACTGCACGGCTTGATCAATCAGACCCTGCGCTATCCAAGCGGACATGCGGTAGCGATTCGTGATGACGTCCGAATCCCCCCCTGCAGTTATCGCATTGTTATACGATTGAAGAGCTCCCGCAAAGTCTCGCATGAAGTGGTGAACAATCCCCACGGCCACGTGAGAATTCGGATTTTTGGGATCAAGCTTCAAAGCACGTTGAGCGTACCCCTCTGCTTGACTTAGGTTCCGTTTCACAACTGCTATCATTGCTTTTTCACGATGCGCTGAAGCATTGCCGGGTTGAGCATCGAGAGCAACGTCAAGATAGTGGTCGGCTTCATCGAATTTCTGTATGTATCGTAGCACTCCACCGACTACCCCATTTGCCAATGCGTTCGACGGGTCATTCTTGAGAACCGACTGACCATATTGTAGCGCCTGGGTGAGGAGTTGATTCTCCACTTCTCCCGTCGATTCGAACAATGTTACATAGGCCTTTGCAAGGTATGCAGTTGCGAGCGTAAACGACGGATCTGTTCGTTGAGCATCATCTAACAAGGTGATCGCTTGGGTGAGCGACTCTCGGTTGCGTTGCTCGAGTAAGAGGAGTGCTTTGAGGAAAGACTCCATCGTTTGTGGATCACGTGAAAGCTGCGGTGGCAGTTCATCAGATGGCGTCACACCGGTTGCTTCAACGACCCCTGTCACGATTTGAGACATTAGATTTCCCACCGCCACAGGAATAAACTCCGATGACGTGCTCCACGTTCGTTGCTGGGTCGTGAGGTTCACAAGTTGCACTCGGACGAGGATCTTCCCGTTGTTGCCTCCCATCTGGGTCAGAACCGCATAGTTGACGCCGAATTCCTTTTGGATTTGCCCGGGACTGAGTGACCTCGAATGAAAAAGAATTGTGCTTGATGGTGCGATGACCGTAAGATGATTCTGGCTTGCGAACCGATCCGCAAGGAGTCCGGCGAACGCAGGGCCGAGATACTGGTCTTCCTCAGCGTTGTTTGATCCCTCGGCAAGAACCACAAGGGATGCGCGCACAGGAAAAAACATGGTCTTGAGCAGCGGATAGAACAGATATCCGGCGCCTGCAAGCGCAATCACCACAACGGTCCCGATGATTTTTGCCCACGGAACAGAACGCTTCGGTTTAGCCCGCAATCCAAGCGACGGTCGCGGCGGCGGAGCTTTTTTCGGTTCAATCGGTTGTTCTTGAACTTCAACAGCCATTGGTGCAGGAGATTCCTGGAGACGGGATGCTTCTTGAATGCGTGATTCGATCTCGCGCGCTGTTGGATGGTTTGGATTCAACGAGAACACTTCTTGGAGTGTATGAAGGGCCTCGTCAAATTGTTTCTCACCCAACAAACGTTCAGCAGTGTCGATAATGGTTTGAATGCGCTTCTCTTGCTCTTCCTTTGCCTTGCGAGCTTCCGCGGCTTGCTTGAGTCGTCGCTCTTCTTCTTGCTGAAACCGGAACGCGTCGATCTTCATTTGGAGCGATTGTGCGCCGCTATGAATTGGAACTAATTTGAACACCTCTTCAATTTCAAGCACTGCGCTGTCAATATTGCCGCCGCTAAAAAGTTGCTCGGCGCGTTGATAATGCTCCTGAGCCTTTGTAGTATGTTCGTCTTCTCTTTGCCTGCGTGCCTCCTCAATGCGATGTGCCTCTTCGGCTTCCTGCCGCGAAGTCGCTTCCGCCTTTCGCACAGCATCGGCTTCCAACGCCTTCTTTGAAGGGATCGCAAGCTCTGGGATGGAATCAATCATCAACTCATACACTTCGATAGGCTCCAAAATGTTTTTTAGCTGAACCTGTCCAATGCGGGTTGCTTTGATCGGAAGCTTGTTCTTGATCTGGTTATAAATATCCTGGGAAACACAAATACGGGTGGGTTCGGTGATTGACTCAATGCGGGAGGCGATGTTCACACCGTCGCCGTACATATCGTTGCCTACGTCAATCACATCACCGAGGTGAATGCCAATGCGGATTTGAATGCGGTCGAAATCTGATTTGCTCTCGTTGTATTTCCAGAATGTCTCCTGCGCCTCCACAGCGCTCTTGACGGCATTCACCGCGCTCGAGAAATCAACCATAAACGAATCGCCCACGGACTTGATAACGCGGCCTCCGTGCTTCTGAACAATTTCATGGAGTATGGCGTCGTGGTTCCGAAGAATCTCAAACGCAGAGAGCTCGTCCGTTTGCATTTTCCGGGAGAAGTCCTTCATGTCTGTAAACATGATGGCAGCAAGTTTGCGGGTACCACGCTCATCAGGAACGGTCATTGGAATTCACTTCTTATGAATTGATGGTAAGCTCGTACTGTTGCGCCCGAACATCTTCTCACGGTTGTCAAACAGCACGTTTTGGTGGGTTGTTCATGAGCGAAGTCCGCCTTCGGCGGACAAGATATTCAGGCATCCCCTGAATGTCAAGCGAAGCACGATGACGCTGACACTACCGAGAGTAGTACTTTCTTGTGTATTCTGCCACCATTCGCTCGGTGTTGAAAACCGGCATGAGCGTGGTCAGGGAGTTACGAATCCGTTGGATCCATTTCCGCGGAACACCTGCCGCGTCGCGCTCGTAGAATTCCGGAATCACTGCATCACGGATTGTCTGAAGGAGGGCTTTGTAATCCTTCTCGTCCTGCGCCTCAATGTCTGTGTCGTTCGAGTCATTCCCGATTGGCCAACCGTTCTTACCGTTGCTCGCTTCACGCCACCATCCATCCATAATGCTAATGTTTAGTCCTCCGTGAATAAGGACTTTCATCCCGCTTGTTCCGCTTGCTTCCAAGGGTCGCCGAGGAGTATTGAGCCAGACGTCCGCTCCGGAGACAAGATGCCTGGCGACGTTCATATCATAATCTTCTATGAGGACAACTTTCCCCTCAAGGCCCGGATGCCGAGTAAGCTCAGCGATATGCTGAAGGTAGCTCTTTGCTTCATTGTCGCGCGGATGAGCTTTCCCTGCAAAGATGATCTGAAGCGGACGTTCCTGGTTTCGAAAAAGCGGTAAGACTTCTTCTAGGTGTCGGAACAATAATGGCGCTCGCTTGTAGGTGGCAAAGCGTCGCGCAAAACAGATTGTCAATCCATCTGGCGAAAGTGTCGTCGCAGCGGATTCTTGACGGAGTTGCTGGCGCTCTAATCTGCGCAGTGTGAATTCGATCAGGTCGCGTCGAAGAGTGTACCGAAGTCCCCAAAGTTCCTCGTCAGTCGTAATCCCGTCATGTTCAATCTTTTTCCAATACCTCCGGTCGAGAAGCTTTCTCGTCCAATCTGCTCCAAGGCGACGATTCCAAAACTCATGCGCATGCAGTGAAGCCCAACTCGGTGTGTGGACGCCGTTTGTAATAGAACCGATCGGAACCTTCTCCACCTTCAGCGAAGGAAACAGCACATGCCACATCTGACGACTAACCTCTCCATGAAGTTGACTGACTCCATTCGCAAAGCGCGACATCTTCAAGGCAAGGATCGTCATCGTGAACGGTTCATTCTCATCGTTTTCATTCACGCGTCCATACGAGAGGAGCTGGGATTCACTCAGGGGGAAGCTGTTCCAGTATTTCTCGAACTTGCTTCTCATAAGATCAATATGAAAGCGATCATGCCCGGCGGGAACGGGTGTATGTGTCGTAAACATGCACTTCGCTTTCACCGATCGCTCCGCTTCTTCCTTGGACTTGCCGGCAGCAAGTTCTTCGCGTAGCAGCTCAACAGTAAGAAACGCCGAATGTCCTTCGTTCATATGAAAAACGCCAGGCTCGATCCGAAGAGCGCGTAGAAATCGAACTCCTCCAATCCCAAGGATGATCTCTTGCGCGATTCGTGTCTGAGCGTCGCCGCCGTAGACCTGAGCTGTGAGCAGTTGGGTATGAGGTTCATTCTCAGGGATTGCCGTATCAAAGAGATAGAGCGGAATCCGACCGACCTGCAACCTCCATGCCTGGAAGTAAATGATCTCCGATCCAATCTCAACAGTGTTGAGGAGACGCCCACCTTCCGCATTCGTTACAAGCTCCATGGGAAGAGATTCTGGGTCGTTGGTTGGATATTCTTCGGATTGCATTCCGTCCGGCGAAATACGTTGCTTGAAATATCCCTGACGGTAAAAAAGCCCGATCCCGACGAGTGGAAGACCTAAATCGCTTGCCGATTTTGCGTGGTCACCGGAAAGAATGCCAAGCCCTCCGGAATAAATGGGAAGTGACTCATGAAGACCAAACTCTGTGCTAAAATACGCAATTGGTTGTTTGATGCGGGATGCATGGCTGGTTGCCCACGTTTTCACATGTCGCATGTAATGACTGAAATCATCCCATACGTTCGAGACGTACTTAGTGAAAGCTCTATCATTCAGTCGAAAGTAAAGTTCTTGTGGAGAGATTGATTGAAGAACAGCGATAGGATTATGGTTCGTTTGTTCCCAGATCAATGGAGAGAGACGGCGAAAGATTTCCTGAGCTTCGGGATTCCAAGT
>JANONN010000215.1:0-6112 GCA_031420835.1 Ignavibacteriales bacterium
TCCAAGCATCAGGCGCTGGCCCAGCCGCCGGCCACCGCAGCGCTGCCCCCCGCCCCGCAGGAAGAGCTCGAGGGGATGATCGGCCAGCTTGAGGCGATGCTCGATCCGCGGGGATACTTCTTCCAGAGTATGATCTTCTTCTGGACCTTTAGTCTGAACAAGGACGACAATGCCCACAAACGATTCCTTGAACTCTCTGAACAAGTGATCGCGATCTGTGAGAAGGACATTGAACGAGACAAGAGCAATGCGCTTGCTTCGTTCTATCTTGGTGGAATCTACGGCTATCGCGGACTTGCATATCAGCGGAGCGGATCGTTCTTGAAAGCAGCGTGGGACGGAAGGAAGGGGTACTCTTATCTGAAAGACGCGGTCAATGGTGATTCAACCCTCTACGATGCGCAAATGGGCTTTGGCCTTTTCAATTATCTTGTAGCAAAAGTCCCGAAGTCGTTTCGGTGGATCCTGAACATCATCGGTTTCAACGGTGATCTCGAAGGGGGACTTCAGAATCTTCGCATGGCGGCCGAGAAAGGTGTGTACACCAGAAGCGAGGCTTCGTTCTTCTTGGCTCAGTTTCTTTACGCTGAGCGGAGGCATGATGAAGCCTACAAGTATATGAACGCCTTGATTGCGAAGTACAGAGAAAACACACTTTTCCTTTCGCTTCATGCGCAGTGGGAATTTCGCCAAGAGCGGATTGAGTCGGCGATGGAATCTGCACGAAAAGCCGTGGCGATTAACGAGAAGAAGAAGGTGAAGTTTGGCGATGAGTTTGCACATCTCATTCTCGGCACCGCTCACTTTGCATTGAATGAGTTTGACCAAGCGCTCACGAGTTACCAATCTTATCTCCAGAAGATCAAGAATAAAGATCTCGTTTCGAACGTCACATACTACCGGTTAGGGTTGAGCTACGAAATGCTTGGTCAGCGCCAACAAGCCGTGACGACTTACCAAGAAATGAAGAAGGGAAGTTCGCTGAATCAGTGGGATGCATCGTACCTGCGGAGGGGAGAAGAGCGAGTGAAACGACCGCTCGATGAAGTGGATATTTTGCTCGTAAAGTCAGATAATGCGATGACACTGCGAAGACATAGCGTGGCGAAGGATCTGTACGGAACGATCACAAAGAAGAATAGCCTTGACGATGAACGTCTTGGAATCGCCCTGTATGGCCTTGTGCAGATCGCACAGGAAGAGGAGCGCTACGACGAGCTTCAAAACCAAGCCGAGCGACTTCTCAAACTCAAACTCACGTCAGAACGATGGCTTCTCCCGCATACACACTTCAGACTCGGTCAGGTGTATGCAAAGCAGGGCTTGCTGGCTGAAGCCCGGAGAGAGTTTGAAGCAATAGACAACTACGATAAGTACGATTTTCAGGCTCGGCTCGAAAGTAGAGTCAAAGAAGAGTTAGAGAAATTAGCCGGCGTGAATTGATTTTCCTGACAACAGAGCCATCCCTCTTGCTGCCGCCTTTCTGACGTTTCTCAAATGTTGCAATTCCCGAAGGCATCGCGGGCGACGATTCGATTCGTCCGCATGCGATCACTTATTCTGTTCTCCCATCTCACGTGCCGTGTGTGACCTGCGCATTTGACAATCTCCTCTTCATCACCGAGTCATAAACAAAAACACCGAAGAACGACATCGCTACGACAAAGGGTTGATAAACCGTGAAGATTGTGCATGTAAAGAATATCGCAATGATGCGGCCGGTGGTTGTACGTATAAGATTAGCAACGGCGAACATAGCTGGAACGATAAGGAGAATGTATGAATAGTTCTTGAAGCGCGGAACAATGAGCGCATACACAAGAAGTGCGCACATGATTCCGGTCTTTACGTCGAGCCTTGGGAGGATAAGAACACTCATTCCAAGAATGATCGTTACGAACACTGCATACATGATCACGTATGTGCTCGGACCAAAAATACTTTGGAGTTGTGGATAAAGATTTGCCGTGATTCTCATGATTTCGAGCGATGAGGGGTTCGACACAAGCCCGTCATGAGGCAAATGTGCACGATACAGGAACTCACGCACGAGATCTGGCCCCAGCAGCGCAGAGAGTCCGTGTACCAAACCGAAAAGTAGCGTAACGAGAAGAAACGGTTTTGTTACATTCTTTTTAAGAACAAGGGCCAGCGGGAGTAACATCAAAAGCGCCAAGGGTTTGAAGAGAGCGGCAACAAAAATAAAAACAGCGAAAAGCGTGAATCGGTCCTTCAAAAGAAAAAGAAACGCGAGCCAGAAGAATACTTGCTCAAATAATGAGATGTTGCCTGTTGTAAGATCCCGAAGAACTGTTTGATCAAATGCGAGGGTCGAGAAGAGTAACATCAACGTTCGTTCACCGTCAGTGTCGCAGAAATACTTCCCCCAAAGAATTACAATTCCAGCTAGTGCAAGAACTTTCAAGAAGAGAAAGACATTGTAGGCGACTTCATACTCCACAAACGAAAGAACGCTAAAGAAACGAAGGGAGATCGGAGGGTAGAGGAATGGGAATTGGATTTCCCGTTTTGCCAAGGACGATAGTACGTCTAAATCGTATGGATTTGATCCCTGTCCATATGCTTTGGCGGCGAAATAATACGTGGCGAAATCGTGTTGCCTGCTTTTTGTGGCAATATCGTAGACAGTTATTCCAACGTATGCGACGAATACAACGGCGAGGATCCAGAGTCGTCGCTCATAAAGTTGTTTGAGGTAAACTAGAAGAGATTGGTACATCGCGTTCCTTGTCTCAACAAGAGCGGGCGGCGGATCCACTCCCGCCGCCCTCGACTTTTAGCGACACCTTTCGCTTACGATCTGTCCGTTCACGATGACCCCGCACACGTGGCTTGTGTATTCAAACGGGTCTCCATCGAACAACACCACATCGGCATCCTTTCCCGCTTCAAGTGAACCAACGCGCTTGTCAACGCCAATGATTTTTGCAGCGTCAATTGTGATCGTAGCTAAAGCATCTTCGCGGGACAATCCGTTAGCGGCAGCAATGGCAGCTTCATACAACAGTACTCTCGTTTTCGGGACGTATCCTTCGTAGCCGCTCTGCAGCGCGAATGATATTCCGGCATGCTTTAACTTGGCTGCGGTTTCGAATGACGCATTCTTTGAATCGCCGCCCGTCCGGATCATCGTTGGATGTAAGATAACCGGCACGCCTGACTTCTTGATATCATCGAGAACCAGATATGCTTCTGCAGCCCCATCGAGGATGATCTTCAACCCAAATTCTCTTGCCAGGCGAAGAGTTGCCATAATGTCCGTCGCTGTGTGTGCGGTCATCAAAGCCCTCACGTGCCCGTTGAGCACACGCCCCAACATCTCAAGTTTAAGATCACGCGCTGGTCGCTTCTCAGGGTCTTTGCTTTGCAACTTCTTCAAGTAATCTTGAGCTTTCAGGAAATCGGATCGAATCATAGCAACGCTTTTGGCTTTCGTCCCGGGGGTCTTGAAATTGTTCGTTACCGATTGCCCTAACGTAAACGCAACCATGCCTATGGAGTCCACCATTGCTTCAGCGACCGTGTTGCCCGTTGTCTTGACGACAATCGTTGTGCCGCTTGCCAGTGCGCCGGGGCCATGGCCGGTATTCATCGTCGTGACGCCAAGATTTCTTACCCACGTGACAAGCTCTTCACGCGGATTGTATGCGTCGATGGCGCGCAACTCCGGCTGCATGGGGTCAGACTTCTCCAATTGCATTTGATCGTGCGGGACGTTGAAAATCCCAGACATGCCGACCGTCGAGTGCGCGTCCACAAGTCCGGGCGTGACAACTTTTGCCGTCATGACCCTATAGTTCGCAGGGATATTTACTTGCGACGCAGGCCCAACCCGTTCGATCGTATTGCCGCGCAGAAGGACAACCCCATCGCGGATTGGCACGCCCGCCATCGTATAGACCATCTCGCCGCGGATGGCAATTTGGGAAAGAAGGTTCCCGGCAGAACCAAGAAGGAGGAGGATGAGAGTCGAGATGGTTTTCATCGGAGATCTCCTTCGCATGTATCACCATAAAAAGCGTCACGAAACACTTCGTACCCGCCGGTCGCGAATTTGCGGTCCTCCGGATTGGATCGATCGTACACTTTCTTTCCTTCAACCCACGTCTGCTCAATGTGAGTGTAAACGCTCAAGGGATCACCCGATAGGATGATGAAGTCAGCATCCTTGCCGGGCTTGAGTGAGCCGACCCGTTTGTCGAGATCCAACATCTTCGCCCCTGCGAGCGTCATTGCTTCGAGAGCCTTGGGGCGCGACATGCCGGAACGAACACCCAGCGCTGCGGAACGAAGGAAGAGGCGTGAGTCGGTTATTCCATCGTCCGTGTGGTAGGCGACAACAGCGCCTGCCCGTTCGAGCACTGCGCCGTTTTCGGGAAGAAGCTCCACCGCTTCAAGCTTCCCACCGGGAGAATCAATCATAATGATGGACGACGGAACGCCGGCAGCAGCAATTTCTTTTGCCACTTTCCACGCTTCGCTCACGTGGTGTAACACAACACGGAATCCAAATTCCTGTTTCAAGCGCAGGACGGTCAGAATATCCTCGTGTTTGTGTGTATGATGATGGACAATTCGTTTTCCGTCAAGGACCTGAACGAGCGCCTCCATATCCAGTTCACGCTTCGGCATCTTCTCAGGATTTCCTTTTGCGGCGTCTATCTTCGTTTTGTATTCTTGTGCCTTCACAAAGAGTTGGCGTACCATCGCCGCGGACTTCGCGCGCGTTCCGGGAAACGGTTTCTCGCGGATTGAGTTTGTGCCATTCGCCATCTTCATTCCACCGCAAATATCATTGAGCGGGTCGGAGCAGAAGAGCATATCGTTGATTGTATTCGCTCCGCTTCGGATTTTAAGATACGCAGTCTGGCCGCTCATCAAATGACCGGAGCCGGGCATCACGTTCACGGTTGTAATTCCACCAGCGAGCGCCTTCTTGAAATAATCGTGTCGTGGATCGACTGCGTCGAGAATGCGAACATCCGGATGAAGCGCCGCCGAGGCATCTCCGCCGGATCCACCGCCAATATGTGAATGAGTATCAACAAGTCCGGGCATCACCACTTTGCCGGTGGCGTCAACCACGTCAGCGTCGGCAGGAATGGATACTTCTCCTGGTTTGCCGATGGCGGTGATGATACCCCCTTTCACAATGAGCACACCGTTTTCGATAGGATCCCCTTCAATGGGATAGATCGTTGCACCCCGAAATACCTGTGCCTTCTCTTGGGCGAAACCTGCCGCGAGGGTCATGCACAGAAGGATGAAGACCAGCATGATTCTTTTCATCAGAACTTCTCCTTTGATAATGAAGATGAAGTGGTGAGAAGGTAAGGACAAGACTTGGGTGACGCAAGAAGAAATTTCGGGAAGCTCAATGCCCCCACACGAAAAGTCCGACATCTCGCAGGGTAGTGCGCGGTTAGATGTCGGACTTTTGAAAGTTATTTCGATCTCAGGAGGCGGAGGCTATTGAGAATCACCACAAGAGTTGCGCCGTCATCTGCAAGGATGGCAAGCCAAAGGCTTGTTAGGCCAAACACGCCAAGCACAAGGAATATCGCTTTCGTAGTTAAAGCGATTGCAATATTCTGTTTGATGGTTAACGCAGTCTTCTTTCCTAGTTCGATTGCGTAGGGGAGTTTCGAAAGATCGTCTTTCATGAGCACAACGTCGGCAGTTTCAAGAGCGGTGTCCGATCCTGCCCCACCCATCGCGATTCCGATGTCTGCTGCAGCGAGGGCAGGGGCGTCATTGACGCCATCGCCCACCATTGCAACAATCCCGTGCTGCTGTTTCAATGAGTTGATGAGGCTGAGTTTCTGTTCCGGGAGGAGTTCTGCCTGAATCTCGTTCAAGCTTACTTCTTGGGCGAGAGCTTTTGCCGTTCCGTGGTTGTCGCCGGTCAGGAGTACGATATGATCGACGCCAAGCAAGCGTAGCCGAGCGACCGCATCTTTACTGTCACTGCGCAAGGGATCCGTAATTCCCATCACACCAACGATGGCCTTGTCTTTAGCCAGGGCAACAGCAGTTTTTCCGCCTGACTCAAGCCGAAGAAGGATATTCTCCAGTTCGGGTGAGCAAAGAC
>JANONN010000216.1:0-4880 GCA_031420835.1 Ignavibacteriales bacterium
AGAAGTTGTCAGCAATGGTGTCTTTGATGACGATGCCATTCGGTAACTTCATCCACGGACCTCCATCGAGAAGCTGGCCACCGAACTCGCGCTTGGCCAGTTCGTAGCCCCAATCGCGGAATCCGCCCTCGGTGAACTTCATAATGTTCCCTTTGTGGACGAATGTCAACGACTTCCGCTTGTTCTCGATCGCGTATTGGATAGCGGCTCGAACGATACGTTCTGTCCCCTCGATCGAGATGGGCTTGACCCCGATGCTTGACGTTTCCGGAAAGCGGATTTTCTTCACTCCCATTTCCTTCTGGAGCCATTCGATCATTTTCTTGGCTTCGGGAGTTCCGGCTTTCCATTCGATGCCCGCGTAAATATCCTCAGTGTTTTCACGGAAAATCACCATATCGATGAGTTCCGGCTTCCGGACTGGTGAAGGGACGCCGTCGAAATAGCGGACAGGCCGCAGACAGACATAGAGATCGAGCATTTGGCGTAATACAACATTGATGGAACGTATGCCGCCCCCTACGGGAGTGGTCAGTGGCCCTTTGATTGCCACGATATGTTCTTTGATCGCCTCAAGCGTGTCATCGTGCAGCCAAGTGTTTGGTCCGTACACTTGGTTGGCCTTTTCCCCTGCATACACTTCAAACCAAACGATTCTTCGCTTGCCGCTGTAAGCCTTCTCGACCGCAGCGTCGAACACTCGTTGCGAAGCGCGCCAAATATCAGGACCCGTTCCATCTCCTTCGATGAATGGGATGATCGGATTGTCGGGCACATGAAGTTTGCCTTTTTCTACTGTTATTTTCTGTCCCTTCGCAGGGGTTGTTAGTTTTGCATATGTTGGAATCAACTACTCCTTCGATGTCATTGGTTGGGATGTGGCGAAGCCATCACTTCGTGAAATGTGACTGCGGATCAACTCTCCATAACGTTCTATCTCACCGTTTTGGTAATTCTTCAGTTCAAGGACAAATCGAATGTTGTCGTTCAAGTAACGCGGTGTGATATGGAGATGGAAATGAAAGATGGATTGTCCGGCGAGAACTCCGTTATTTGAAAAGATATTGAAGCCTTCGAGATTCAGACCTTGTACCATGGCTCTTGCAATAACATGCGCTGCTTCCATCACACCATGGAACGAATCCATCGGAAGCTCAAGGAAATCCCTGCAATGTCGCTTCGGGACAACGAGTGAATGTCCGTAATGAATGGGGTTGATATCCAGAATCGCAAGCGCATCCTCGTTCTCGTACAGAATCTCGGCGGGTTTTTTGCGCTCAAGAATGTTACAGAAGACGCATTCTTTCATGAAGGGAGTCGTGGGGATGTGGAGCACAAACGTTGTTGAGCCAAACGGAGGAGCCTACCTACCGACAAGCCTCGAAATCAAACTACCCAAAAAACTGTGCAAAGTCAAAGAATCCTCACAGACCGCGCCAATGTTTCGCCTTGATTCTCCCTGACCAATTTGGTATATTTTTGGCGCCAGTCATTTGATCCCCACCTACAACGCAAAGGAAGGAAGATGAAATCGTACGGAATCAAGTTGCTCGTGATCATAGCGGTCTCTGTCTTGCTCTTTCAAGGATTTCAGTGTGGCTCACCCGAGTTCACTGGTGCGAAGCTCGCGATGCAGCAAAAGAACTACAAGGAAGCAGCACGGCTTCTCGATATTGAAGTTGAAAAGAATCCAAAGAATGAAGAAGCGTGGTTTCTCTTGGGGAATCTCAGGGCCGACATGGGCGATTTCGAAGCTATGAACGCCGCCTTTTCTGAGGCATTGAAGGTTTCCAACAAATACACACAGGACATTCGCAACGTGCGATACAGCCACTGGGGCACACATTTGAACAGCGGTGCCAGCTATCTCGAACGTGCCTCGTCGGATTCATCACACTTGTTCGACAGAGCAATTGTCGAGTTTGATAAGGCTACAAAAGCGTTCCCTGAGACTTCACTCACGTACAAATACATGGGCTACGCATATAACAACAAGGGGAACTACACAGAAGCTATTGAGTTTTATAAAAAAGCCTGGGAAGTCGGTAAGGATGCCGAAGCGTTAAAGAGAGCTGGTAATCTTCATACGATTCAAGGATCGGAGTTGAAGGTTAAGTTCGAACAAGAAAACGCGGAAAACCTAAGAAGCTCCAGGAGCTTGGCAGAAATCAAGAAAAGCACCCGGAAAAACGATGTGATGAAACACCTGGGCGCACCAGACAACATCAAGAAGGGTCCGCGCGGAACAAAGAAGGAAGATTGGATGTACAACCGTTACAATTTGGTGCTCGTCATCGACAACGAACGTGTGACGGACATGAACTTTTCGACACCCTACAGGCCGCGAATCGATTCCACCAATCTGAAGCTCGCCATGATCCAATTCTCTGCAGCTATCGAAGCCTTGGAAAAGGCGAGATCAGCGGATCCCAAAGACAATGAGATCCTCCGGTCGCTTCTGCGTGCATATGTGGAAGCGGATCGCATAGATGAGGCAAGCAACACCTTTAAGCAAGCGATCGTCAACGATCCGAACGATAAGCTCAACCGGTATATTCTCGGCGTGTTGCTCAGAACAAAAGGAGACCATGACGGCGCCGTTGAGCAATTCAAGGAAGCCTTGCGGATCGATCCTGCCTACTCCGACGCTTTGTTCGATCTGGGCGCAACCTATTACAATTGGGGAGTTGAGTTGATCCGTCTCTCCGAAGACAAAGGTGAGCAAAACGACTCCTTCAAAGAAAAGTTCCAAAAGGCTCTTCCGTATATGGAACAAGTGCTTGAAGCTCGAAAAGATGATGTCACTATTTGGGAGACTGTCGGGACGATCTATGCACGGTTAGGAATGCAGGATAAAGCGGTGAAGGCATTTGATGAGGCAGACCGAATTCGAAAAGGCACGAAGTAGCTTGGTAACAGTTTCACAGAGTGACACAGAGAAAGGCTTTCCTCAGTGTATCTCCCCCGCCAGACTGCGTTGCGGGTGCCCCCTCTGTGGAACTCTGTGTAATGCTTCCAAACAAAAAGGTTATTTGTTCCGACGTAATCAAACTGTGAAATCATTCACCATCATTCTTGATGCCTATCGCCCTGCGCAACTCGCGCACGCGATGGGTGTCGTTGTTTCTTGAGGAGAAGATCATGAGCGATCCTGTTCAACAACAGCAACAAATCAACATTGAACTTGGGGAGAAAGAGGGGGAAGGAATCTATAGCAATCTGGCCATCATTACTCATTCTCCGGCTGAGTTTGTTATCGATTTCACTCGCGTTCTTCCGGGCGTTCCGAAAGCGAGGGTGCATGCGCGGATCGTGATGACACCCCAGCACACCAAGATGCTCTTGAACGCGCTAAAAGACAACATCGACAAGTACGAAAAGAAATTCGATGAGATCAAAATTGCGGGTGAAGTCATTGGCGGACCGATGATAGGATTTCATCCTCCGCCCAAGGACGAAAAATACCACTAAGGGGGCCATCGTGTTTTTCCATTTTCGGATTTTCCGACATCCAACCGCCCTTTAACGCATCGTTCGTTACCTTTCTGATTCTCTCGTTGCTTACTGGAGGGGCCATCCAGTGCATAGAGGCTCCCCTCGCTCCCGTTGCTCCTTCTTCAACCATTGAACTCAGTATTCCCCTTGCAAACCGATTCCGCACAGGTGAAGACCTCGTAAAGAAGGGGGGCGCACTTCGTATAGGATCGGATGGTGGCTTTGTTTATGAGGCCAACCAGTCGTTTACTCCGATTCCACTTCCTCCGATCACCGTTTCGCCAAAGTCGAGCAGTCAAAAAGTATCCGTTGACACATTCAAAGTTGATCCACTCCCCTCAACTTCCACTGTCTTAGCTCCACTTCCGGAAGGCACTCCATATGCACAGGGAAGTTTTTCGTTGCCGGTGCAGGGGCAGGCCCTCAGTACGTTCAGTGCATTTGACTATATCTCTGTGACACGAGGTAATCTCTTGCTCAGGATCACGAACAACTACCCCTTCACCATCTCTTTTCCTGACACGATCTTTCTTAAGAACAACACTGGTTCAGATAGCTCCGTCGTTGCAGCATTCAAGTTTACGCAGAATCTCGCCCAAGGCGAATCGGAGCTTGTAAGCTCGAACCTTGCCGGACGCCTTATGAGGTCTGCTCTCAGAATTGGGTCGTTCAACATTTCAGTGGTAGCGAATTTGCCGGGCGTCGTCGCGTCTGGCCAAAATATTTCGTTCACTTTCAGTTCTTCTCAACTCGTCGCAGATAGCGCTTCAGCGATTATTCCATCTCAGTCCGTTCTTAGCGTTTCGAATGCTCAACTCGAGATTGATGACAGTGTCGCAATTCAGGACGCCCGATTCAGGTCGGGCGGATTCACGGCAGCAATCATCAATAACTTGGACATAACCGTCGGAGTGTTTCTACAATTTGATAATTTCCGGAATGTTCAAACCAACGCCCCCTTCCAGATTGCCGATTCCATTCCCGCACGCGACAGTCTTCTTATTCCGATCAATGCAAACACGCTTCGCATCGTGAACAGCTCCGCAGCGCCGATCGGGACAAGACTTACATATTCTGTCGGAATACAGACGATCAATTCTGGAGGAGCCAAGAAAACAGTGAGGGCGTCCGACTTCGTTCGCGCCGAACTTCGAGTCGCTCCGCAACCATTCGTTGTGCAATCGGTCACGGGGCGCATCAAACCGACACGAGTCGAGATCAACACGGGAGCGAGCGGAGTGTATGAACTGGGTGAGGCGCAAAAAAAACTCTCCGGCCAGTTCAAATTCGATTCGGTGCGTGTGGCGATGAGTCTTCCGATCACCGGCAGCTTCATTACTGATTACGATCTGTGGCTTGTAGCAGAAAACCGGCGTGTCGTACCC
>JANONN010000217.1:0-17164 GCA_031420835.1 Ignavibacteriales bacterium
GTTTGAGGAATTCTGGGACCGCCTGATCAAACAAGGCGGCTGGTGGAATCCCATTCGAAAACAAAAGCGGTGGGACCAGATCTTCAAAACTCCATCAGGGAAATTCGAGTTCTTTTCACAGACGCTCAATGATGCGATCGGCAAACTCGTTGATCGTCACGGCCGCCAACGCATGGACCCCCAGAACCGCGAACGGGTGCTGAATCAATTGAACATCGCAGCCCGAGGTGACAATGTTTTTCTTCCGCATCACGAGCCTGTCCCTTATGATGCCGACATGCCGCTTCATCTTATCACGTTTCGAGTTCTTCCGGTGAGGGACGGTCAGGGCGCCGCTCTCCCGATGATGCAAGAAATGTTCGGCCACTCCATCCACCGTCATTGGCAGTCGTGGGCCGAGATTCATCCGGACACAGCAGCCGAGTATCACATGAGCGATGGAGATTGGATGCTCGTTCATTCGGCGGTGGGAACTCTCAAAGTGCGGGCAAAGGTCACGCAAGGAATCATGCCAAACGTTGTTGCCATCCCCTTCGGTCTCGGTCACACGTCACTTGGCCGGTATGCAAAGGGTCATGGCGTAAATCCTCATTCTATTATGCGGAATCTTCACGACATGTTGAGCGGGAAGCCGGCGTTACAGGCAACAAAGGTCAAGATCTCACGCTCCACATAGAAAAGGAACCTCTGCGATGCCCAAGTGGTCTATGGTGATTGATCTGGATAAGTGCACAGGGTGCGGCGCGTGTGCTGTATCGTGCAAAATGGAGAACAACGTGCCTATTGTCGATCCAGTCGAGGCTCAGAACGGCCGTGTGATGTTCTGGATGGATATGATGACCACAACCGAAGGTGATTTTCCGAACACGCACACAAAGCGTGTTCCGAAACCGTGTTTCCATTGCGATGATCCTCCATGCACTCGGGTTTGTCCTGTCGGTGCAACCTATCGGAATCCCGAAGGACTTGTCGCCCAAATCTATCATCGCTGCATTGGGTGTCGTTATTGTATGGCTGCGTGTCCCTTTACTGCCAAGACGTACAATTGGTACGCGCCAACGTGGATTGACGGAGCAGAAGTTGGAAATCCCGACGTCTCCCGTCGCATGGTTGGTGTTGTGGAAAAATGTTCTTTCTGTTCACACAGGCTCACTAAGGTGAAGGAAAGAGCCGATCTGGAAGACAGGCCAATCAGAGACGGTGAATACGTTCCGGCATGCGCAGAGAGCTGCCCTGCTGACGCAATCGTGTTTGGGGACATTGAGAACAAGGAAAGCAATGTCTATCGGCTTTCTCGGAGTTATCGGGTGTTTCGCTACGCAGATGACCTCGGCGTGAAACCAAAAGTCCACTACTTGGCTCGTAGAACAGAGATATGAAACCAACGCAAGAATATCTCGACCAGGATGAAGCCCTCTTCAGACCGATCTATCACACAGGAACGGGATTCTATGTCGCCTTTGGAATCCTCGGTCTCATTTTCCTCTGGTCGTTGTATATGTATGTCATGCAACTCTGGTTCGGGTTGGGACTGACCGGAATGAACCAACCGGTGACATGGGGCTTTTACATTGTGAATTTCGTGTTCTTTATTGGTATCAGTCATGCGGGCACTCTGATCTCAGCCATATTACGACTTTCAAAAGCCGAATGGCGGCGGCCTATTACCCGCATGGCGGAGGTCATCACGGCTATTGTTCTTGCGATCGGAGGATTGCATCCCATTATTGACCTCGGCCGTCCGGACCGAATGCTGCATCTTCTTGAGGCAGGCCGATTGCAGTCACCTCTCCTCTGGGATGTCACCAGTATCACCGCATACTTCACCGCGAGCACAGTCTATTTGTATCTTCCGATGATTCCCGATATTGCCCGGATTCGCGATCGCGGCGGAAAACTGAAGTGGCTCTACACATTCATGGCGTGGGGCTGGCAAGGGACTGAACGGCAGGTAAAAGTGTTGAACCGTGCAATCAATATCCTCATGGTTATGGTTATTCCCATCGCGATTTCCGTGCATACCGTTATTTCCTATATTTTTTCAATGACGCTTCAACCGGGCTGGCATAGCACGATCTTTGGACCGTATTTTGTCGTGGGCGCAATCTTTTCCGGCATCGCGGCTCTGATGATTGTCATGATAGCATTCCGAAAGGCCTACCACCTTGAAAACTATCTGAAATTAATCCACTTTCAGTACCTCAGTACGCTCCTCCTGATCATGTCCCTCATCTGGTTCTATTTTACGTTCTCTGAATACCTCACCGGTGTGTTTGGGGCTGAGCCGCATGAAATGCACATTATCATGTACAAGTTTACAGGTCCATTCGCTTTCCATTTCTGGGGTATGATCCTGTGCAATTTTTTTCTCCCAGTCATGATCCTTAGTTTTAAGAAATTCAGAACCATTACAGGAATTCTGATCGCGTCTATCGCGGTCGTCATCGGCATGTGGCTGGAGCGTCTCATTATTGTTGTTCCATCGCTTGCAAACCCCCGCCTGGATCTCCCGATAGGGATCTATGTTCCGACTCTTTTGGAATGGGCGCTTTTTGCAGGAGGGTTGTCGGCCTTCGTCATGGGGTTCATGCTGTTCTCAAAATTCTTCCCACTCATTTCAGTCTGGGAGATTGAAGAAGGAAGGACTCACGGCCGGCAAGAAGTCAAAGCGCGGATTGATAGTTATTTGCCTGGACTAATCAAGGAATAGAACGGTTATTTGTAGAAAAAGCGGGCGAGCGAGAGACAGACGAAAGTATGTTACTAGCTGCTATGAAAATAGTCATATTTTCATCCGCGGTGGTGAACCGCCGGATTCATGACCGCTGATGTTACGCAAAACAGGTATGTCACCCTTTCAGGGTTTCTTGTCGTTGGCTATTGAGTTGGTCGGGGCGCTGCCCCGACCTGAAGTAAATGACACTTTCAGGGTCTGTTGTGCATATTTCCACGAAGTGGAAACATATTACAACCGAGGGCGACGCCCTCGGAAACAACAAATCAAGAATCCCTCTTGCCCTGAAAGGGCTACATATCTTTCGACTGAGCGCTCACGACGAAGTCTTACTGTGCGTAACATCAGTTACCATGAAACGTTACCCATGGGAACTTGACAGAAGAGACAAAACTCGTACATTGTCGGTGTCCCTTTTTTTCAACACTCTTACATAAGGAGCAATATCTATGCGCAAACGCACTATCAGTTCAATGACAATCCTTTTCCTGGTGTGCTTCGTTTCAGCGAGCCTTGTTGCACAGAACAAATACATTGGAACCAAGCAATGCTCCATGTGCCATAAGACCGAGAAGCAAGGAAAACAGTTCGACATTTGGAAGAACAGCGGTCATGCTAAGGCATACATAACCCTGACGACTGCGAAAGCAAATGAAATTGCTAAAGGAAAAGGAATTACAAAACCCGCCGCAGAAACTGCGGAGTGTCTTGAGTGCCATACGCTGGGCAAGACGGTAGACGTGAAGCTCTTTGAGAAGACGTTTGACATCAAGGAAGGCGTGCAATGCGAGACGTGCCACTATGCCGGATCGGCTTACAAGAACATGACAATCATGAAGGACAAAGCAAAATCCGTTGCCGCAGGGATGCACGACTTCAAAGATGAGAAAACAATCGAAGCGTTCTGCAAAACCTGCCATAATGAGAAGAGTCCGACATTCAAGGAGTTCAAGTTCAAGGAATCGTGGGAGAAGATGAAGCACCTGGTCCCAAAAGCTGGTTAGCATTCATCCCGGTCTTTCATGTGAAAAGCAGGCGCCGACTGCAAGCGCCTGCTTTGCTCGTTTCTTATCAATGTTTGGGAATCTCTCTTCTCAAGTGTAGGAAAATTCAACAACGCACAACTCCATTTGTCGTTTTCTTGCGAGAATCTCTACACAGTAGAGATAGTTGCATCGGTACAATAGTTGCAATAGGTACATAAGTTGCTCGTGCCCCCCAGATCCCGACTTGTCGGGACGGGCTGGCTAACGGGTTCGAGGTTCCCTCAGAAGAAGAAGTATCGCTGAGTTACAAACCGAGAAGAGTTTTTGTGTAGAAGGTGTAAAGTTGTGATCTTACTTGATAATTACAATTCCATTTATTACACTAGCCACAACTTAATAGGGAATAACAACTATGAAAACAAAATTAAACAAAACAATCGCAGTCACACTATGTGCCGTAGCATTCGTATTTGCTGGCTTTGTAGTAGTTAAAATTACATCATCTCATGGAGTGGACTACACCAATCCTGCTCCGGGTCACTTTGTTACCCCTCTTGCCAGTGGAATTACATGGGGACCTGTCACAACGCTCAAAGCATTCTATCCGGCACAGGCAAATCTTCAATGGCTGGCAGCTGTACCCAGCTACACTCATCCTGTTGGCGGCACGGGTTCTATGCAAACCCATCCTGGCGCATCCTCTGTTTCGGGTGGTACTCTGAACTGCAAGTCCTGTCATGCTACCGGTCTTGCTAATGGGACTTTCGCAACTAACTTAGTCAACACTCCGGCTGGTATCACCGGAAAAGTTCCTTACAAGCAAATTGATATTCAGTCCGCATTTGATAGTACTTACTTATATATTAAGGCATCCTGGCAGACACAACGTCCTCGCCCAGGCATCACCCATCAGGCATACAGATACATTGACGGAGTATGGACTGATTTTACAAAAGACAAGAACTCGCAACAGAACACGGTAGCCCAATTGGGTACAAACGAGTACTACAGCAAAGAAGACCGAATGATGGTAATGCTGGTACCTACTACCGTAGGGAGTCAGTTAAAAGCATTCGGCAATCAGGGCGTGAGTTTCAACGAGGCGGGCTGTTTTATCGCATGCCACAGCAGTATGGATGATATGCCTCAAGAACCTACACTTACAACCATACAAGCCGACCCTTGGCTTGGAACTACCGGGTTGAATGCTGCTCAGGTCCGGCACTATCTTCTGCAAACCCGCGCAGTGAGCGCATTCACAGACGCAAACGCAAGCGGTAACTGGCAGACCAATACCAGCGGATACAATCTGGCACAACGGACAGCCGATTTTCAGAATGGGAAATTTCTTAATTTGTGGGTGCTCCGCGGAGCCCGTTCAGCCCCCATGTATCAAGCCACCAGCAATTCGGTACTCGAGTTCCGACATGATGGACTTGCTAACACTAACCAGGGAGCTAACCCCTGGTTTGACCAGAATCCTGCCACTGCGCAGCCGGCTAATTGGAATCAACTATGGTACGATGCGGCTGTTCATCAGTGGAAGGATGCCGCTAACGCTGTGGTCAGTGTTGCTTCTTACAGATGGATGTATGATTCGTTAAGAACCGG
The DNA here is from genome assembly GCA_031420835.1 of Ignavibacteriales bacterium. Lineage (GTDB taxonomy): Bacteria > Bacteroidota > Ignavibacteria > UBA10030 > UBA10030 > JANONN01. Next base: position 5,332 of record JANONN010000217.1, read on the forward strand.
TTTCCATGCTTTCCCGGCTAATGCTGTGAATACAACAGCAGGCGAGCTGAGTTATGCATGGACAGTAAAATACCCGTTAATCACAAGGGGACCTGACCGTAATGCAGTTCCTTTTAATATAAACAAAATCAATGTGGGGGATATACTTCCCCGTAACGTCCATCGGGAAGCTACCGGTATTCGCGGTTCGCTCAATACATTCAGCAAGTGGGACTCAACTTCCGGCAAATGGACAGTTACCTTCCGCAGGAAACTCAACACAGCAGTAGCGGGTGACCATGGCGCTTATGGTACCTGGTCCAGCGACCATAAAATCACTGTGGCAGACCTGCTGAGCAGCGGACAAGGGCTTACAGTTGCTTTTGGTGTCATGGACGACCATACAATAGACCGCTTTCATCATATAACATTCGGTTATACTTTAAAGCAGTCGGGTGCAGATATCAATGCTTACTATAATACTCCAACGGGCATCAATGCACCAATGGAGAATCCAACGTCACATTCTTTAGCACAAAATTATCCAAACCCTTTCAACCCTGCCACGAAAATCTTCTTCTCGCTCACCAAAGAGTCGCCGGTGAGTTTGCAGGTGTACGATATGATGGGTCGAGTTGTAGCCACGCTTGTCAATGAGGAAGTCCTCCCCGCCGGCAATCATGCCGTTGTCTGGAACGGGCGAACATCCGAAGGCCGGCTGGCGGCAAGCGGTATCTATTTCTACAGGCTCAAGGCAGAAGGCTATGTCGCTACACGCAAGATGACGCTACTGAAATAATTTCTTTTTCTTGATTGGTCAAAGAAGAGCACGGGCAGGAACAACTGTCCGTGCTCTTTTTATTTCCTACGGTTGGAACGACATCCGTTACGTTCATAGCCTGAAACATTCAACCATTCCCCGGATTGGATGACCCCGCGTCCGAAAGCCTGATTTTGAGGAAAGAATAAACCGAGAAGAGTTTTTGGGATATGAAATGTTGACTTTTCAAACGGAAATCCGTAAGCTCAAGACAGCGAAAAGGAAATCGCTCGTAGCAAGAACGGATAGTGTTCTACTCATGTCATTGTTTGATTCTAAAAACTTAGAAGTTTATACTCGAAAAATTCCCTTCTTTGCGAACGGAAGCATCAGGACTAAATACTAGCTCGATTCCAAGCTGATTTTGAGGCTGGGGAGAATTTCATCGCGGCGGTACGTTTGTTGTCTCTTTGGCAAGCTATATCGGCGGATACCCGCATGAAAAAAAGTATTGTAGTGGTTCTGAGCCTCATCCTCGCATCATCGACGGCGGTTGCTCAATTCTTACAGGCTCGTTTTGTCACCTCTGGGTACGCCTGGCAGCGACAGGACACAGTGGGCCAGTCATCCAATCATTTCTACAGTCATCAGACGATTCAATTTTCTCTCGCGGGAAAGAATCTCTCTTCTCAAGTGTAGGAAAATTCAACAACGCACAGCTCCGTTTGTCGTTTTCTTGCGAGAATCTCTACACAGTAGAAATAGTTGCATCGGTACAATAGTTGCATCGGTACATAAGTTGCTCGTGCCCCCCAATGATAACCTCCATTCAGGAACTACTATGAAACGGATCGTTCCTGTTCTTTTGACTCTTCTCTGCTCTGTAAGCATCGTTTCGGCACAACTCTTTCAAGCGCGCCTTGTTTCCTCGGCGTACGGGTGGCAGCGCTTCGACACCGTTGGCGTCTCGTCAGCACATCTGTTTGGACATCAAACGATGCAGCTCTCATTGGCAACAGAATCCGTTTCGCTTCATTCATACATGCAGGGGTACAATGATTTTCAGGGTCCACTCAAGAACGACCCACAATTCCGTTTGTACAATCTGTATATCAAAGGCTCCGATATCCTCGGTCACGTGGACGTGTCCGTAGGAAGACTTATGGTGTTTGCGGGCGTCGGTAATGGAACGATTGACGGTGGCGTCGCCTCGCTAAAGTTCTTCGATTCAAAAATCAAGCTTACTGGCTATTATGGATTTCTGCCTCCCCCACGATATGCGGCTGAGGTGATCCGTGACGGAAGTAACAACCTCATGACCGGGTCACAGCTTATCATCTCAGCCTTTGATTTTCTTCAGGCCTCCGCAAGCTACATGCAGAAACGCAATCAGCCTGAATCGTACAATGCAACGCGTCGCGATTCGCTCTTCAATCCCTACATCGTTGAGATCAAGCCGTCCTCCAGCGCGGAAGAATACGTAAGCGGCGATGTGAACATTGAATATGAAGGTCTCGTCTCCGCCTTCGCGCGTTACGATTACGACTTGCTGCTGGATAGGACGTCACGATTTCAGATCTTCACGCGTGTGAAGCCGCTTGACAACATTGGGATCACTGCCGAGTATCTCCGACGCGAGCCTCGACTCTCTTACAACTCTATCTTCTGGGTTTTCGCATACAACTCTTTGCAAGAATGGGAGCTTGGCGCTGAGTATGCTTTAACGTCGTCGTGGCAGATCTTCGGACGATTCGGAAGTCTTTCATATGGTGACGAGAACTCAAACAGGATCACCGCGGGCATTAACGGTCGTTACATCTCGTTCAGCGTTACACGCAATGCGGGCTATGGCGGTGAAATCAGCGCAGCGTCCATGAACGCGGCGTATCCGTTGCTTGACAACACGTTGACGCCAACGTTTCTTCTGAGCTATGCTCAGTATAAACTGAATGAATCCGCGACGAAGCTTGATGGGGCACTCAGCGTCGGTGCAGGTGCTGTTTTTCGCCCCTTCCCGACACTCTCACTCGATACTCAGATGCAATGGATCCAAAACAAGATTTACAAGAACGATATGCGCGTCTTCGTTCGCGCAAGCTACTTCTTCAGAGAACAACTGAACTTCTTCTAAACGACCATGAACTTCATCTCCCTCATATCCCGTTTGTCCATCAGCCGATGGTACATGGTCCTCGTGTGTGGTATCGTCCTCATGCTCGGCTTCACGGTCGTGACTACCTCACGCGATACTGCACCCGAACAAGAACGTTCCGAGCTTATCAAATTCTCACACAAGTTCCACATCATTGAAGTCGGAGCGGCCTGCACGGATTGTCATCAACAGGCGCAAATGAGCAAGTTCTCTTCCGATAATCTTCTGAGCAAGAAAGAGAGCTGCCAATCGTGCCACGAAGAACAACTGAGTAGCAACTGCACCTTCTGCCATACAAGCGACGACCCTTCGAAGTATGTCGCCCTGACAACGGCGAAGCGCGAAGTCCTCTTCCCACATGATCTGCATGTCAATCAAGAGAAGGTTGCATGCGAAACTTGCCATGCGGGACTCGAAAAGGTCGAGTTGGCATCTCATGAGAATCTCCCCCCCATGACCACATGCACCACGTGCCATAACGACCGGAAGACTTCGAATGCGTGTGAGACGTGCCACACGGACTTTGCAAGCCTTCGCCCCAAAGCACACAACCGCAACGACTTCCTCCGCGAGCATAAGTTCTCCGCCCGCTTGGGCGATGCAAGCTGCGGGGCTTGTCATACACAAGAGTCATGCTTCGATTGCCACAACGCCGCCGGGCTACAAAAAGTCGATCTCCCCGGGCGCGATCTCATGACGACCAGAGCACCCAGACTTACCGCCATCGACCGCGGACAAGGGAGCGCTCTCTCCAAGGTGCACGACTTGAATTTCCGCTTTACACACGGAGCAAGCGCTAAGGGGCGAATAGGTGATTGCCAGACATGCCACAGCCAGGCACAAGATCAATCGTGCGCGCAGTGTCATAGAGCAGGGGGAAACATCAACCAACTTCAGTTCAAACCGGCGTACCATGCTGAAGTGGGATTCACAACCTTCGGCGTGGGAAGCGGTGGTGGTAAGCACGCTCTGATGGCGAGGCGAGACATCGAGAGTTGCGCTTCATGCCACGATGCTCAAGCTGCCGATCCGACATGCGTCACGTGTCATCTCGATGTGGACGGCTTGAAAGGGACCGATCCGAAAACGCACGCACGCGGATTCATGAGCAACGTGAATGGACCATGGCATAGCGATCCCGGCTCTGCCTGTTTCACATGCCATGCCGACGTCAATGCACGTCCCGGTGGCATGCGCGGCCAACGATTCTGTGGATACTGCCATAGCTGAGAACGAACCATGAACAAAGTCATTCAATTCTACATGCTCGTTGTGGTTGCCATCGGACTGGCTCTCGTTGTAGCGTCCTGCTCAGACCTGAAGAGCGACCTTCCTGCACCAACATCGGGTGCGTTAACAGTACACCCGACCGGCTGGAAAACAACCGGCTCGGCAACATTCCACGGGTTGACGATTCGGGAAAACCTATGGGATATGCGGGCGTGCCGATCATGCCATGGGTTGATCTACGACGGCGGCACCTCCGGCGTCTCGTGCAGAACATGTCACTTCAGCGCGGCAGGACCCGAGAACTGCAGCACGTGCCACGGAAGCTCAACAAGCCCAGCTCCACCACGAGACCTCAGCAATAACACCGCGACCACTACAAGAGGAGTCGGGGCGCATCAGATTCATTTGTTGGGAACTACTCGTGCCAAAGGGGTGACATGCGCCGATTGCCATCGCATTCCGGAAGGCGTGTATGCGACAAGCCATATTGATGGCGACAATAGGGCAGAGATCATCATGGAGAGCTATCTGGCAACTCTCAAGACGAGTTCCGGCTCGGTGGTCCCAGCTCCAGCTTACAGCAGCACGACATTCTCTTGCTCAAACACATACTGCCACGGAACATTCAAGAATGGAAACACGACGAATGTCGCCGTGTGGACAAATCCCGCGACAGCTGCATGTGGAACTTGTCACGGGGATCCGAATGCGGCTGACCCGGCACAAATCGCTCTCCCCAAGACCTCGGCACAGGGAGGAACACATCCAAATCCAACGAGCACAAGTTGCTCCGTCTGTCACGGCGGTGTGGTCAATGCAAGCCGTCAGATCATTAATGCCTCAAAACACATCGATGGGAAATTGAACTTGTTTGGAAACGACAATGCATTTTGATGTTATGTCACACCACGATCAAAACCACAACAACATAGGAGACATACTAATGAACCGAAACATTGTTTTTCTCATTCTCATCTTGGTTAGCGGGTTATTCTTGGCTGTTGGTTGCAAAGGACCAGCAGGACCAGCAGGCACGGATGGGGAATCAAAGATCTTGCAGCTTGAAGGATTCGCCGCGAACATCAAGTGCGGTGATTGCCACAATCCGGACATAGACACGACCAACTTCGTGTGGGCCAAGAAATACCAGTGGGAACTTTCCAAGCACTTCTTTGGAGGTGATTTCGAGCGCAATGCAACACCTTGCGCAGGTTGCCACACCACCGAAGGCTTTATCCAAAGGGCCAAGGCCAACTTCCCGGCTCAACCGTGGACAGTGGTTACGACCCAGAAGGATCCTTCTCCTCCGGGATGTTTCGCATGTCACTCTCCACATTCAAGGGCTAACTTCACTCGTCGAACGGAAGCTGCACTTACGCTTTGGTCGCCGATGGATGGCGTGGCAGACCAAACAATCAATCTGGGAAAAGGCAATATCTGCCTTAGCTGTCATCAACCACGTGCGGGGTTCAGTCCGAAAATGCCCAAGACGCCTGCTGCGACAGATACGCTGACGATCACATCGAGCAGATGGTTCCCCCATTATGGCGTACAGGGATTGATGTTTAAGGGCGTGGGATTCGGAGGAGGCTTCGAATTCTCCGGTAAGACGTATGCCAACTCTCCGCACCCAGGCCTAACGGTGATCCAACAAGAGGGTTGCATAACTTGCCACATGGCTCCCTCGAATGCCGGCTCCGGAATCGGCGGTGGACATACGATGAATGTCAACTACCTGAACACAAGCGGGATTCCAGCATGGAATACCAATGGTTGTTTGACCTCCGGTTGTCATTCCACCATGGCAAGCGTTGATGATTATGTGAGCACGTCATCTTTACTTACTGGCGGCGTGGGAGCGCGCAAGTTTGTTCTCGCGTATACGGACACTCTCAAAGCTCTCCTCGTGTCGAAGAAGTATCTTGACGCAACAGGCGGTCTTGTCATGGGAAGAAACGGCACCTCAACAGCAAGCAGTTCAAATCCTGCTAAGATCCCATCAATCAAGGCGGGTGCGTTGTACAACTACTTCTTCATCAAGAACGATCGAAGCGGCGGAATTCATAACTCACGGTATGCAATTCAATTGCTCCTCGATTCGATCGAAGAATTGAAGAAGCCGTAACAGTAGATCCATCATCAAAGAAAAAGGGACGAGCCAACCCGACAGAAGTCTGTCGGGCGATTCGTCCCTTTTTTTTGTTCGAAGTTTGGACTGCAGATGAACGATGTTGAAGTGATGGTGCAGATTGAAAGCGCCTCCGGCTTGATTTCATCATAATCCACTTGCGCAATCTGCGGTCCCCATTCCCACTCTTGACAATCACTCCTATTGTTCTTCCTACCTGCAAGAAGTAAGGGAGTGTTCACGGAGAAAGTGTATCATTTTAAGTAATCTACTCGCATGTCTCTCTCGTTTTGATGGTACAGAACTTGCCATTGAAGACGAACAAGCATCGGTTAATGGTCAATGTTTGAGATGCTTGACAAAAGAAATTCTTTCACTCGTTAAGGAGGAATCACATGGCTGGTTCAATTCTGATTTGGCTGGGACTCGCATCATTGATCGTCTCGGCATTCACCTATTATCGTGCGGCGACGAAGCGAACAACTTCGGTTGCACTGGCACGGCGTAGCTACACGCTGGCAGTCTTGAGCGTGGTCGGTGCGTCCGTGCTCATGATGACTTATATCCTACAGCATAACTTCGAGTACACGTACGTTTGGGGATACAGCTCAAAGGATCTCCCACTGCATTTACTCATCACCACGTTTTGGGCAGGTCAGGAAGGGAGTTTTCTCTTCTGGACGCTATGCGCAGTTGTCATCGGGCTTTTCTTACAGTCGTACACAAAGCGACGGAAGATCGAGTTTGAAGTGATGGCAATCTACTCGTTCCTCCTCTCTTTCCTTCTGATCTTGATGATTGCAAAGCCTCCCTTCCAATATGTCTGGGATGCGTATCCGAAGGAGATCCCGGTCGGACAAATACCGCAAGACGGTCGCGGTCTCAATCCTCTTCTTCAAAGCATCTGGATGATCACTCATCCGCCGGTACTCTTCATTGGCTTTGCGGCTATGGCTGTCCCGTTTGCGTTTGCACTCACAGCGCTCTGGAGAAAGAAGTACAGTGAGTGGATCATTGATGCACTGCCTTGGGTCTTGTTCGCCTCCATCTCGCTTGGCGCCGGCATTATGCTCGGCGGTTACTGGGCGTACGGAGTGCTTGGGTGGGGCGGATGGTGGGGTTGGGATCCGGTTGAGAATTCTTCGCTTCTTCCGTGGATTACTACCATTATATTGCTTCACACTATTCTCGTCCAGAAACGGACGGGGAATCTCGCTCGAACGAACTTTCTACTGGCGATCATTTCGTTTGTCCTCGTCATCTACAGCACGTTCCTGACCCGGAGCGGAATCCTCGGCTCATCGTCGGTGCACTCTTTCACCGATCCCGGCACGTTCGTCTACACGCTTCTCTTGATCTGGATTGGAACAATCATTGTGCTTTCGTTTGGCATGCTTGCGAAACGCTGGAAGGAACTCACCACTCTTGCGGGGAAGGTCGGTCTCTTCACCCGTGAGTCGTTCATCTCCATCGCGAGTATTGCGATGGGCATGAGCGCGCTTATCATCTTCTTCGGGACCAGTTGGCCGATCATTTCGAACTCAACGGTCGAGCCGGCATTCTACGATAAGATGAATCTCCCCATTGCCATTGCTCTCGCTCTCCTCCTTGGTACAAGCCTCTTGCTCACATGGAAGGCGGAGTCGCTGGCAGGATTATTCAAACGCTCCTCCTTTGCTATCGGCGCTTCAGTGCTCGTGTTGATCGTTCTTGTTCTTTCTGGCCTTGACAGTTGGCAGATGGGAATGCTTGCAGTGGCCGCGCTCTTTGCGTTCTTCGTGAACGCCGTCAAAGTGTACAACGTCATAAAAGAGGATCCACGGTGGGCCGGAGGCGCCATCGCCCATCTCGGACTGGCGCTGCTGCTCCTGGGCATTATCGGCTCGGGGTACTACGGCCAGAAGGTCACCGCTTCACTGCCGCTCAACGAATCCAAAGACATTCTCGGCTATCAAGTCACGTACACCGGAGCGCATCCGACTGACGGGAACAAATGGAAGTTTCATGTAGTCGCCGAGCGTGAGGGAAAGGCTGTAGCGCTCACGCCGGTGATGTTCAATTCAACGTACAACAATAGTATCTTTCGCGAACCGGACTACGTGAGCTTCCTGACGAAGGATTTCTACATTGAGCCGGTGTCGCTCGAACAGAGCGAACATCACGATCACAGTATCGAACTCCCCAAGGGAAAGGTGGTGGACGTCAACGGTATGAAAGTGACCTTCCTCCGGTTCGACATGGGGCAACATGGGTCCGATGCAATGGTTGCAGGCGGCACATTCTCCATCGGTGCGGTGCTGGAAGTGCAGCACAATGGAAAGAAAGAACAGATCACCGCAGTGACAGCCTACAAAGATGGCGAGGCTCCCGTGCCGAAACCGGTCATGTTAAAGAACAGCACAATTGGTTTCGAAATGCTTTCCATGAGAATCGATTCGGAAACGAAAACGGCTCATGTCCGAATAAATGCCCTTGGCCTCCCTGAGCAACATGCGCACGAAGAGAAGCCGGAAACGCTTGTCGTCGAGGCAAGCCTCAAACCGTTCATCAGTCTCGTGTGGGTTGCAACGATCTTTGTTCTGGGCGGATTGGCGTTGTCCATGGTGCGACGCAGCAAAGATCTGCAAGGCGGAAACGGAGCGACCAAAGACGCCCCTTCCGTCAAGGTCCGATCTGAGAAACGAAATGGGGACCAGGTGAAACCCAAGACGCAAAGAGAGCATGTAGAACCGACCGTGTAGCACTCCTCTTAAGGAGCACATGGCACGCGGAAGCGCTCATTTCAACGTAAGAAGTACTCAGGACCATGTCTGCAACCTATCATCATCAATACTTGTTCGGCCCAGTTCCATCGCGACGACTTGGTCTATCACTCGGCGTTGACGTCATTCCGAAGAAGCTTTGTACATTGGATTGCGTCTATTGTGAAGTCGGCCAAACCGATATGCGCGCTCTCAGACGCAAGGAATACATCACGCCCGGGCCGATCATCGCTGAGCTTCAGACCGCACTCCGTGAATTGAAGGATCTGGATTTCATCACATTCTCTGGTTCCGGTGAGCCTACGCTCAACTCCATGCTGGGCGAACTTATTCATGCTGTTAAGTTAATGACTCGTGTGCCGGTCGCTGTTATTACCAATGGCACACTCCTTTACCGGGATGACGTTCGACGAGATCTTCTCGAAGCCGATGTTGTGCTTCCTTCCCTCGATGCGGCAACCCAACCGGTCTTCGAACAGATCAATCGGCCCCATGCACAATTGAATATCAATACAATCATTAATGGACTGAAGCAATTCCGCGCTGAATATCTCGGAAAGATATGGCTCGAAATTCTGTTTGTGGATGGAATCAACGACACGGAAGACGAACTCGCCGCATTGCGGCAGGCAATCAACGAGATAAAACCAGACAAGGTTCAGTTGAACACGGTCATTCGGCCTCCGGTCGAATCGTTTGCCCATCCTATCAACGAAGAGCGGCTGAGAGAGATCCAAACATACTTTGGCGACACGTGCGAAATCGTTGGAACCTTCCAAGAGAAGAACTTACAGAACGGCACTCGTGTGGACGTGGCGCGTGTCATTTCTTTGCTTGAGCGCCGAGCGATGACAGCCGAAGAGATCGCCCATGCCCTTGGAATCACGGCCGCCGCAACCGTCGAGGTGCTGCGAATTCTGCAGGATGAAGGACTTGTCGTTCCCTCCGTACATTCTCAGAGAACATACTTTCACTCCTCATTTGTTCAAGTATCTTTATCCTCCTGACCCTTTTCAGTAGATTGCCTCATCACACATGACAAACACACTTTCTCATAAAACACGGGAAGAAGAGTTGATCGCGCTGGCGCGTGGAGGCGATGAAGCATCATTCGAAGCGTTGATGCGCCAGCATCAAGGGATGGTGTTCAACTTCGCCATGAAAGTGTGCCGTGACCGACAGAAGGCGGGAGAGACCCTTCAGGACACTTTCATCAATGTGTATCAGAAACTCTCGCAGTTTGACGGACGCTCGAAGTTCTCCACATGGCTCTATTCGATCGTGACAAACAACTGTCTCATGAAGCGCCGCCGGCGGAAGGTGGATGATTTGATGGAGGCGTACGATGAGCTTCCATCGGCTAACGGAGACTCCGAAAAGCAGGGTGTTGCAGTGAATTGGCACTCCACCCCCGCACAAGATCTGATCAGGGATGAACTAAAGGAGCAATTGGATCAGGCAATACTGAAATTACCAATGGAGTACCGCGTGGTATTTGTTCTGCGTGACATTGAAGAGAAGAGCACCGACGAGGTGGCTTCGATCCTCAATATTTCCGTCGAAGCAACCAAGTCGCGGCTCCGACGCGCGCGAGCATTCTTACGGCAACAACTTCTTCCTTATGTCTCAGACGAACGTTAAATGTGAAGATGTGTACCGGTATCTGATCGAGGATCTAGATGAAACGCTCGATCAAGAAGCGCGAACGATGATTCGCACGCATCTCGGGCAGTGCAGCAACTGCACGTCAGTTTTGAAATCCCTTCGCAAGACGATCAGCCTCTACAAAGCAATGCCCAGCGCCATCGTCCCTGCCTCCCTCACTTCTCACATTCTTGAGACCATCAAGAAGTCGGGGAAAAGTACTTAGGAATCGTTTTTCCTTTTGAGTTTCTCGCTCTTAGAAACTCCCGATGCCTGAATGAACAGAAAGAACGGTCCTCTACGTAGTAAACAAAGAATTTTGTACCTTGCTTTCGTCTGATTTCAAACTCGAGACCCGACTCATGCTCCAGCGATTGCGCCTCAAACCGTTTTACATCATCCTCATCGCGCTCACGATGGCGGCATTTATGTTCCTGACGGCGTACGTTGAGGTGCAGCAGAGCAAGGAAGAAACGCTCCAAGCGCTGGCGGAAGAGGCGCTCACGCTCATTGAAACTATCGGCCACAGCGCCGAGACCACCGTCCTTTCCAATATCGAAATAGAAAATCTCATCGCAAACAGTCTACTCAGCAGCGGCAAGATGATTGCCGAGCTAGAGGTGAGTCGGGACTTAACGAGCAGCCGGTTAGCACACTTTGCTGAACAGCACGACGTTTTTCATATCGGCATTTATGACAACAAAGGATCGCTCGTCTTGAGTAGCGATCAGAAGACAAGAGAAGTTCATAAGTTGAACGCACACCTTCTTGAAGAATTGAGTCCGCTGATGCAAGGCACTGCCGAGTTGCGCGTTCTTGGCTTGGTTGTTAATCCTTTCGGCGAGGGAAATCAGTACCTCGTTGCAGTAGCAAGAAAGAAAAAGCCGGGGTTCATTCTGATGGAGTTGGACTCCCGTTATCTTTTAGACTTCAGGAAGCGAGTCGGCATTGGCTCTTTGGTTCAAAAGATTGCCGATAATCAGGGTATCGTCTATGTCGTCCTTCAAGACGAACAGGGCATTCTTGCCGCCAGTCGCCAGGTCTCCGCTATCAACACAATCGAGGGCGATCCTCTCTTGCAGCAGGCGATCGCCACCGACACCGCGCTCACACGCATCATCGAGTTTGAAGGCGCCGAGGTTTTTGAAGTCGTCAGGCCGTTTTATGTGGAATCCAGC
>JANONN010000218.1:0-4240 GCA_031420835.1 Ignavibacteriales bacterium
CACAGATCATTCCCACGGCGCTTTCGGAAGCGGGTATGGGACTTTATGGAGCGTTCTATCCGTCACCCGCATCACGCATCACCTACGAGGTGTATCTCGTGAACGGTTTTCATGATGGAGTATTGTTGAACGCCGACGGCACAAGAATTCCGGAAGGGCGTGGAGCGTTTGAAGAGGACAACAATAACTTTCCGTCGTTCGTAGGCCGCGCCGCTTACAGTCCGTTTGTCGAAGCAGAAGTTGGTGTCTCCGTTCATACAGGGCCGTACAATAGATACAAGATCGACGATTTGAAGGTGGACAGCCGCCGCGACTTGACAATTGCGGCAATCGATTGGGAGTACCGAATCGGAGATTTGGAATTGCTGGGTGAATACGCTACGGCAACGATTGATATTCCGGCATCACTCAAGGGACTTTTCGCCGACCGTCAGCATGGAGTCTATGGGCAGGCCAACCTTCATTTTGGTCGCGAATGGCTCACAACGATGCCACGGTCGAAATTCACTGCGGTGGTTCGCTACGAACTTGCTGATTTTGACAGACGCATCGAAGGAGATGCCGTGCGTCGTTTGACACTCGGATTGAACTTCAGGCCTGTGGAGGACACCGTGTTCAAGCTCGATTATCATTACGGGTGGTCGCGAAGTCGTGTGAATGTGTTAGAGCAGAGTGCGGGGATGAATGTTAGTGTGGCGAGCTATTTCTGAACGCGGATTTCACGGATTCTCGCGCCTGCCTGCCTCAATGAATGAATGGAGGCAGGCGGGGATGAACACGGATGCAATTCTCTAAATGATCGCAAGCGACAAAGAAACAATGTGACCAACGAATCAACCTTTCGAATTATTCTAGCATTCGTCTCGTTAACTGTCGGTCTCCTCCTGACTTGACAACCTATATCAGGACGAGACCATCGTTCCGAAGGTCCGAAGGACTCCTTCGGGAGAATTTTGAATCATAGAAAATCGAGCTATTTGTGGTGTTTTGATCATTAGAGTTTCGGATTTGTTTAGGATTTAGTGCTTCGGATTTTCCCGAAGGGATGTGCCAAAGGCATGGCGTTGCCACCTTTGGCACGAGCTTTCGTATCGAATAATACACCGTGCGTAACGTCAGCGTTCATGAATCCGGGATTTACCCCGTGAGATATATTTTTTACAGAGGTAACTAATGATGAAGGCATTCTATCTCACGGGGTGAACCACGCCGGATGAAAATATGGCTGTTTCCATAGCAGCTAATAAAATGGCACAATGACCCGATGACTCAATCGTCAATCTCTTCTGCTTATTTTCATAGCAGTTACTAATTCGGAGTTTCTATGCCGAGCGAACAAGTCGAAAACTATCTCAAAAATATCTACAAGCTGCAGGAGAAGGTGGGGAAGGTAACGACTTCATCTCTTTCTGAAAAACTTCGGATCTCGGCGGCTTCGGTCTCTGAGATGATTCGCAAACTTGCTGAGGAAGGGAGTGTGCGGCATACGCCGTACAAGGGAGTAGAACTGACGCCGGACGGAAGAAAGAAAGCGCTCCGTATTATTCGCCGGCACAGGTTGTGGGAACTCTTCCTCGTTGAGGTCTTGAAGTACGATTGGGATGAGATTGACGAGGAGGCGGAGCGGCTCGAGCACATTACGTCGGAAAAATTGGAGGAGCGGCTCGACAAATCGCTTGGGTATCCGACCTACGATCCACACGGCGATGTCATTCCGTCGGTGGATGGAAGAGTGGAACGCCGGAACGAGACTCCCCTTTCGACAGTACGAGTGGGGGGAAGCGTTGTCGTGACGCGTGTCAGCGATGCGCATCCTGAAATCCTCCAGTACGCTTCGAAATTAGGGATTTTGTTAGGTGAGGTTCTTCACGTGAAAGAGAGGGTTGATTTCGACGGATCAATGAGAGTCGAGGTCGGAAACAACGAGCGGTTCGTCAGCAAGAAATTGTCCGATAATATTTTCGTTGCAAAGAAAGAAACGTGATCGTATGGAACTCTTCGTCATCATATCAGTTTTGCTCATGCTCCTTGTTGTCGGCGTAGCTCTCCTCCGTTCTCCGCGGGTGTTTGCTCGGCGGCGGCGATCACGGCGGCAATCCGAACGAGTTTTGATCGAGGATGCGTTGAAGCACTTACACGACTTTGAGTATCGCGGGATTCCTTGCACGCTCGAGAGTATCGCTGGAACCCTCACGATCTCATCGGACGATGCTGCACAGCTCATCAAACAATTAGAAGCCATGGTGCTGATCACGCGTGAAGGGAGGGAGCTCGCATTGACTCCGGAAGGTCGTTCGTACGCGCTGCGGGTTATTCGCATTCACCGGCTTTGGGAGAGATACCTGGCAGATGAGACGGCTGTCGATGAGGCACATTGGCACGCTGAAGCGGAACAGAAGGAGCATTTCATCACGCTCGATGAAGCGGACGATCTCGCGAGACGGCTGGGGGAGCCTGTGTACGATCCGCATGGTGATCCAATTCCAACACATGCGGGCGCCGTACCAAAACCCAAAGGGGAATCGTTAACGCTTTTGAAGGCAGGAGAGGTGGGGCGAATCATCCATCTTGAAGATGAACCGGAGGCCGTCTATGCCCAGCTTATCGCAGGTGGATTGGCGCCTGGGATGCAAGTGCGTGTCATTGAAAACACCAGTGCGAAGGTTGTTGTTGAGGCAGCCGGGAATGATGTCGTGTTGGCTCCGGTGGTCGCGGCAAACGTTTCCGTTCAGCCCGTGAAGGCAAAGGAAGCCGGCGAAGTATCGATGGAGACACTTGCCTCTCTCGAGCCGGGTGAAAGCGCCACTGTTGTCGGAGTCTCGGCAGGGTTGCGCGGCATACAGCGTCGTCGGTTGATGGATCTGGGAATCGTTCCCGGCACTCACGTGAGCGCGGAACTCCGGAGTCCGTCAGGCGATCCAGTGGCGTACAATATACGTGGCGCTACCATTGCACTCCGGCGTCAGCAGGCGGCGATGGTTCTTATTAAAGAGAGAAAGAAGGTTGCGGCATGAGTACTATAACTCATTCAAACTGCGAAGATTGTCCCGTCAACAAAGATGCACGGCTCATCAAGCTTGGGATCGATAGCTCGTCCTTCGATTTTGTTGTTGCATTGGCGGGGAACCCGAATGTGGGGAAGAGCACGGTGTTCAACAGTCTTACAGGACTTCGTCAACACACGGGGAATTGGCCCGGCAAAACGATCGTCCGGGCAGAAGGCGGATTCTCGTACGACGAAAAGAACTTCAAGCTCGTCGATCTGCCCGGCACGTATTCCCTGCTCTCAACCAGCGCCGATGAAGAAGTGGCGAGAGATTTCATCCTGTTCGGCCAGCCCGATGTTGTTGTGGTCATTGCAGATGCTACGCGGCTCGAACGAAATCTCAACCTCGTTCTCCAAGTTTTGGAGATTACCGACAAAGCTGTTCTATGCGTCAACTTGATTGACGAGGCTGCGCGGCATGGGATCACAATTGATGCGGTTGCCCTAGCGAAGGATCTTGGCGTTCCTGTCGTCACGACGTCTGCACGGAGCGGACTTGGGATTCCCCAACTCATTCAGAGCATTCACGACGTTGCAACCGGCAGCTTTGTGACGAGACCGCGGCGTGCATGGACCGAATCAAAGAAACTAAAAAAAGCAGTGGATGACTTGGCATTGAAACTTGCAGCGGAATTCCCAAGCCTGCCGAATGTTCGCTGGGTTGCACTGAGACTGCTCGAGGGAGATCAGAAGATTATCAATGCAATCCGGAGTGGGGAGTTGGCAAATCTGATCGCCAGCGTAGATAAACCAACACCGCAAAAAAGTAAAGTGAAGGAACCTCGATATGAGCACGAAAACTCCATCGCGACGTGAAGAAATACTGAATACCGCCACCGCCCTCCGGTGGGATGTAGGTGAGCGGATCCATGATCACGCCGTCGAAGCGTTGTACGGCGAAGCGACGAGGATTGCCGCGCGTGCCCAGATCGTCTCTGGCAAGCGGCAGCGTGTGAACTTCGACCGCATCCTCGACCGGCTTGTGACAAGTCGCATCTTTGGATTTCCATTGATGTTTCTTTTACTTGCCGCGGTTTTTTGGGTGACGATCGAAGGCGCCAACAAACCTTCCGCCATGATTTCGTCTTTGCTCGTGGGAACGGTGCATCCAATGTTGGTCGAGTTAGGCAGGTCGGTCGGGCTTCCGTGGTGGATCAACGGTTTGTTGTTTGACGGAATGTATCTCGCCATGGC
>JANONN010000219.1:0-3320 GCA_031420835.1 Ignavibacteriales bacterium
CCGTCATGTCATTGAATGAAGCAACCAATTCACCGATCTCATCCGTTGTCGTTACTGGTAGCGTGATATCTAACCTCCCCTTACCGACCTCCTGTGCGGCATCTCTCAAAACACGCAGTGGAAGCGATAAGCGATGAACCACGATCATTCCTACAGCAACAACCAGCAAAAGAACCAGTAAGTTGGCTCCGACGGTAAACGCATTTCGTTCGATAATCTCCGCTTCAATCTCCTGTTCCCTGTAGAGGGTAGAAACGGAAGCCACGCCCAAGACACGTCCATTGAAGACAATAGGTCTGTATCCAACCGAATACTCAAGTTGACCGATCTGTTCAATCTCTTGATAGAATTCTTTCCCTAACATAACTGCATTCGCAAATGCCGTTCCCGCAATACGTGATTCAAGTAATTCTGCATCATAAAGTTCGCGCCGGCTACTGCTCAGCAATTCAGATCCATTGAATATCGTGAAGTCGATGCCTAGATCACGAGCTGCCGCCGAACAGAAATCATCGGTAATGCCGTTGCGGAAATCCTCTTCGCTCATAAGAGATCTGTCGACATGCCTACCAACCAGCGTTAATTGTCGTTGAAGCTCACGCGTGCGATTATCTCCGGCTTTTTCCTCAGCCAGGACTCGATTGTAATAGGCGAGAATGAGGATGGGGATGACCACCGCTGCAAAAAGCACAACGACAAGTCTCTCTCGAAACCCAAATGCCTTCATGCCTCGACGCATGTGAACCTCCGTCAACACCAATACTACGAGCACGAACACATACGCAAAAGCCATCTTCTGAAGATTGAAGATGTGCCATCGCATGTCAAGGCGCTCCACCAAAACACTGACAATTTCGGATAGGTCGCTCTGATTTCGAATGTAGAGTGTTTCGAACATCTTGTCTCCGAGATATTCATCCTGCCAGATCATCCGTGCAACCTCTTTGCCCATCGCCTCCTCTACTTCAACTGCCAACCGTGAACCGACAACAAGGTCGGGGAACGTCGATTCAACAACAGCACCATTCTGATATCTCACAGCATAGGTACGCCGAACACTCGGAATTCTGCCATTCGTGTGAGATGATCCAAGAAACTGGATGTTGTCATCCCCACCTTCTGGCTTTGACATGAGAATAGCAACAAATCCAAGAAGCTCATTCTCATCATCGCGTATGGTAGCCCAAGTTCCGTAGTATCGCTTTGATGCCGGCGCATCAAGCGGAAGCACATACACCGTTTCTTCATCTCCATCGAATAGCTTCTGAAGAAACTCAGATTGCTCATACGAAGCCATTCCGATTGCGAAGCGACTTTGCTCCTTGCCAACATGATCGTAGAGAACGACCGTGGAGTTGTAGTTACGATGACTTAAGAGAGTCGTCGCCCACAAACGGAAGGCAAGCTTCTTCCCGTCAACAGTCCCACCGCCAAGTCCTTTTTCTAATGCCAGATATTTCTGCTGAATGCTTTTCAGCGAGTTGTCAGCAACGAACGCAAGCCATGAGTCGGCGGTTCGAAGAAGTTCCTCCCCCGTCAACTGCAATCGTACTCGTTCCTTTTCGTGGAGCTTTCTATCAAGAACAAGTGCAGATAGGACTAACGAAAAGCCAAGCAACATCAAAACAATAGGCCAATGACGCGCGCTCATCCTTCTCCTTGTTGATATTCCCACGATGTAAAAGGCTAGCATAAGGAGCACCATCCATACAGGCGGCAATTGTTGTTGCTTATCAACAAGGAAGAAAAGAAGCAAACCCAGAAACATCGCGAGAAAAACGGCTACGCGAGCGCGATTCGTCGTGTAGAGAGGAGACGCAAGCAAATACATGAAGCGAACAACAGCAAGCGAAACCGTGATACAGATCAGTGATAGTATCATCAAGTTAGCGTGCATCAGGGAAAGCTCAATACCGGGAAGCAACTCAGTGGGATCATGAAAGGCTATTGTGGAGTCGAACACAAAGCTCCGGACAGAAGCTCCGTAAGCACGAACCAAAAAGCACACGCCAAGAACGAGAGTAAGCAGGATCATCCATAGCAGGGTCTTTGATCTCATCGGCAACCGCAACGCTTTTTCTTCCATAAGCCGTTTCATCCCGGCTCGAAGGGTGAGAACTACGGAGATGCCGAGCACGAGAACGCTTATCATCAGATCACCCAAGGTCGTTGCAAGGCCGAATCCAAAAGGGGACGAATACAAGATCGGATTGAAGAGGCGGCCACCAAAGATCATCGATGGAAAACCTATGACCACCCATAAATATCGTACTCCCCAAATAACAGCGAGGAACGCGAGCGTCTTGACCACTTTGTTGTTCACGTTACGCACGAAGAACACAACGACGCATCCCGCAAAAAGGAACATCAACCCCAACGCTCCAGTTATTAGGATAGATGAAGTTTGATCGATCCCCTCATATAAATCCACAACCGTAACGGGATTGAGAAGAGCAAAGCCGATCGTTTCCCCATTAAAGTCATTCAACGAAACAAAATGACCCTGATAAGTGTCCCCCACAGTGTCTGTGGATTGAATACGAATGCCAATACCCGTTTCGCTCTGTGTCTCCCTCGCAAAGCTCTTCGTCGAGACAAAAGGACTCGACAGAGGGTAGTTTCGTTCGAGGGACGAGCCTACAAACACGTAGAGATGCTCAGATGGAATCTGCACACCGACAATGAGGTGTGTATGAAGGGGAAGGTGGACAATCGCCGCGACCGTATCATACTCCTCAGTCGAAAACAGCCTTTGGTAATCCTGAAGTATTCTGCTTCCACTCCATGCAATAATGGTTCCCCGTGGGTCGGAGATATCGATGGTGACGTCGGTTTCTCCTCGGACTTTCGCAAGTCTTTCAAAAACCTCAACCAACGCTTGAGGGGTATTCTGTTTCAACTGTTGAGGAAGTCGAAGATCGCCGGCAACACTGACAGCTGTTCGCAGTAGTTCTGATTTCTCGCGATCGAATCTTTCGGTAACGGTGTCTGACTGCTCATGAATTTGCTGTGCAAGAGACTTCTCCTTCTGGGCTTCAAGACGCTCGGTCAACACCCACCGGTACGTTGTTCCAACCAGCAACAGCAATCCAGAAATGAAAAAGCCCCATAAGACGGGGCGCAGCGAATTCCCTTTCCACACATCAAAAGATATCATGAAGACATCGTCAGTAGATGTTGAATTGAATAACTACCCATTTCGAGTCCCTTTCCGCGAGTGAGACATATAGCTGAGCGGTCTCTCTATTCCCTTTGTGCACATAGACCAACGGTCCCGTTGCATATGGGTTTGAAGCCTGGTCACTGATGCGGGTAAAGGA
>JANONN010000220.1:0-5913 GCA_031420835.1 Ignavibacteriales bacterium
ACAAAGTCAATCAGTGGAGCAAGTGTAAGTGATGATACATACATCTACACCCAGGTTGTTAATCTCACAAACGAAGGCGCAGATGCTATCAACAACAGTTGGAGACTTGTTCCTACCGGCCGCTATTCAACCACAGTACGAATGGGATTTGCGTACGCTTATAAAAATAATAAGATTGCAGTGGCGACTATCGGCAATACCGGCCCGACACAGAACATTGTGCAATATCCAGGGTCGTTCGGACAGGGAATTATTGCGGTAGGTGCGACAGAAAGTAACGACCGTGTCGCTGATTTTTCCACGCGAGGACCGGCCATAGACGTTTCGGCTCCTGGCGTCTCAATCCTGTCAACGTATCGAAACGGTAACTTCACGTTGAATCCGGATTACCACTATGCCAGTGGCACTTCCATGGCAGCGCCGCACGTGACAGGCATCGCATCGCTTCTGAAAGGTTACAATCCCAATCTTCACAACGACGACATCGAGAGCATCATCAAACTGTCGGCCGATGACAAAGGTTTAGCTGGCTGGGATCCTGAATACGGCACTGGTCGCGTCAATGCGAGGAAGGCGTTGGATTTCTTGCGCGCGCCCTATGTCCTCACTCATGCGACTGCCAGTGGTGGAACAGACCAAGGCGAGAGCTCCGCCTATTGGATGACCACCTACGGCGCCGCAGGACTTACTGATGGAAATTACATCGTCAGACGACATGAAGTGCGAAGATCGGTTTCGTACAATGACATCTTCGGAACATCTGTCTGGGGACGCGGAGTGGCTACAACCGGATGGGCGAATGAAGGTTCAGTGAATTTCACCTATGGTTGGTGTGAGCCGATTCCGGGAACAATTTCGCCCACCGGGGCCACCTTCAGAACGTACGTGTATAGGGTGTATAACTCTATCGGTCAATTCTTAGGGTGGTTCCCGGCAAGTCCGTCGAATGTGGTCTTCGCATATACGGTTCTTCGCGTACCACCAGCCCTCTCCGTTACCATTTCCGGCCCGTCTGAAGTTGCCCATCCAAACAAAGGCCAGCCGGTGAACCAATATACTTGGAATGCGGTTGTCTCCGGTGGAGCCCCTTCGTTCACCTACACATGGTATAAGACTCAATATGGCTCTACGAGCCAGGTTGGAACCGGGCCTTCGTACGCAGGAGAGCTTTTCCTATAACGGCGCCGGCGGTGGTTCATACACCTTCACCCTTCAAGTGAATGTCACCGATCTCTACAATCAACAAGCTACCGCTAGCAAAGTCATCACTGCTTATAACTCGACCGGTGGTGGTGGCATTGAGGTGAGCATTGGGGAGCCGATTGCACAAAAGCCCCTTCCGTCGGACTTTTCCATATCTCAAAACTACCCCAATCCTTTTAACCCGGAAACAGAGATCGTCTTTGGGTTGCCGGAACCTGCACGTGTGAGCATTACCATTTCAGACGTGCTGGGCAGAGAGATCATTACTCTGTATGAAGGTGACTTGACTGCTGGCTATCAGCAGAAAAGATGGAATGGTGTGAATGTCGCGGGTGAAAAAGTGGGCAGCGGTATCTACTTCTATCGCATCACTGCAACGGGCGAGAGTGGCAAGCAGTTCACCAAAGTGTTGAAAATGCTGCTTAGCAAGTAACTCTCCATTTTCTTCAGGACTCATGAAGCCCGAAGGTTGTCCGGCCTTCGGGCTTTTGTTGTTCGCCGAAGTTCCTCCTTGAACCCTTTCAAGAGAAACATTACATTCTGACTACACATTCGACCACTCATGTCCAAGAAACTCCAACTCCACTTGCTGGAAGAAACGTTCGCCTTAAGCAAGCTCCCTCAATTTGCAGAAATACCTGTGACCCTTATGAAGGGGGACATGTGTTTTATCTTCCGCACAGAGGAAGAACTGAGCGTCATTTCGCCTGAGTTCATGGCGCCAACGAATGTTCAGCAAGAGATCGGCTGGCGTTGCATTCGCGTTGACGGTGAGTCGCAACTCAAGGATGCCAACATTGTACTATCGATGGCAATGCCTCTCGCCTCGGCAAACATCCCAATGTTAACCGTCACGACATTCAATTCGGTGTTGTTCTTCTTTCAAGAGGAGCATGTAGTGGAAGCTGTCAAAGCACTGCAGCAAGCCGGGCATGAATTCACCCACAAGGAGTAATCTTCTCCTTATCCGCATTTCACCAAGCACGTCGTCTCACGCTTTTCCTAATTGAATGGTTACCTTTTCCGATATAACACGTGCGTATGACGTCATCGAGCCGGTGGTTCATCGAACACCGCTGCTCTCATCAAGAACGATGAATGAACTGACGGGGAATAACGTCCTCTTCAAGGCGGAGAATCTTCAGCGGATCGGCGCATTCAAAATTCGGGGTGCATATAACAAGATTCATTCTCTTTCAGAAGTGGAACGAAAGCGCGGCGTCGTTGCTCATTCATCGGGAAACCATGCCCAGGGGGTTGCGCCTGCCGGGCGATTGCTTGGAGTGAAGACGACGATCGTCATGCCCAAGAACGCTCCACTCATCAAAGTTGCCGCCACGAAATCGTATGGGGCGGAAGTTGTCTTTTGTGAGGACTCAAGCGATGAGCGCGAACGTGTTACCAGTGAACTTCAACGACAGAATGGTTACGTCCCCGTTCCACCGTACGACGACGATCATATTATCGCAGGGCAGGGGACGTTGGTTCTTGAAATCGCGCAGGAGGTCGAACAACTCGACTATCTTTTCGTTCCCGTTGGGGGCGGCGGATTGATTGCCGGATGCGCGGTGGCGGCGAAGCATCTGTTTCCACGCATCAAAGTTGTCGGTGTGGAAACCGAAGCCGCAAACGACTGCTACCAGAGCTTCAGACAAAAGAAGATCGTGCGGATCGCTCCACCCAAAACAATTGCGGATGGAATGCGAACTCAATCCATCGGCGAGCGAAATTTCGAAATCATCATGAAGTTTGTTGACGATGTCGTAACCGTTACCGATGAACAGGTCGTCGAGACCATGAAGTTCTTCCTGCAACGGATGAAAATTGTCGTTGAGCCGACAGGAGCCGTCGCACCTGCGGCTGTGCATTTCAATGTACTGGGACTTACAAGCAAAACGATCTGTGCAGTCATTAGCGGCGGCAATGTTGATCCGGCCCTCTTGAAGAGGATTCTTTGAACAACGTTCCCGTCTTCGCCTGTCCGCCGTCCGCCAAGCCGGACTTTGGCAGGCGGGCGTTTTTACGCGAATGCTTTCATCTACGGAGCACCTTATGACACTTCAAAATTATCTTGGCTACTACGACTACCTCATCGAAACAACCGAGCATTTGTTCCTCAACATTCCACCAGATAAGCTTGATTGGAAGCCCACAGAAAGCTCATTCACCATCGGACAGCAACTGACACATTTGGTTGGAGCGTTGGAGGTGTACGCTCACGGCATCACTCGCGGCGAGTGGGGATTCTCGTCACTACGAGAGCGATTCTTGATGAACCGACGCACACCCAGCATGACCGTTGACGAAGCGCTTGAGAAACTAAAAGAGAATTATTCGCTCTTCCGAACATCGCTCGCCGCGTTGACCGAAGAGGAGTTCAATACCGGCGAGATCGAAACACCGCAACTTGGATGGAAAGCTCCTCGATGGAGAATTGGCATGCTCGCCATCGAGCACCACATCAACCACAAGACGGAGTTGTACATGTATCTGAAGTTTCTCGGCGTGAAAGTCAACTCCGCTCATCTGTATCGCGGCAAAGAGAAGAGCAAGTAATTTGCCTGCAGCGTTCGCCTGAGCGCTCACGCCGAAGGCTTGCCCGTTTAGGAAAAGTTTTATACTTTGATTTCCACATACAATTGCGTCTGTTCCTAAATCTCAAGTCCCAGAACCAATGAAAATCGCCGTTTGTATCAACCACGTACCTGACACTGCAACCAAAGTAAATATCGGGCCAGATGGCAAATCCATTGACAAGGCCGGCGTCAACTTCATTATTAGTCCCTACGACGAGATTGCAATCGAAGAAGGACTACGTCTGAAGGAGAAACATACAGGCGAAGTCATCGGGATTTCACTCGGCGGCGACGCTCACAAAGAGACTCTCCGCAAGGCTCTCGCCATGGGGATTGATAAGGCCGTTCTTCTAAAAGACGATTCGGTTCGTGACTCGTTCTCTGTTGCCCGCGCACTCGCAGATTATTTGAAAGAGATTTCCCCAGACATCATTCTCTTCGGCAAGCAGTCTGTTGATTCCGACCACGCCGCCATCGGGCTGATGGTGGCCGAGATGCTCGGCTTGCCGTCCGCTTCTGTCGTCGTGAAGCTGGAGATTGCAGAGAGCAACGTAACGGCTGAAGGCGAAATCGAGGGTGGACACGAGCGTGTCGAGATGAAACTCCCCTGCGTCATCACAGCACAGAAGGGGTTAAACGAGCCTCGCTATCCTTCGCTCAAAGGGATCATGCAGGCAAAAAACAAACCTATCGAAGAGCGACCGCCAACGCCGCCACAGAACAAGGTTGAGGTTCTTTCAATGAAGAAACCGCCCGCGAAGGGAACGGGAAAGATTGTTGGGTCGGACGTATGCGCTGTACCTGAGCTTGTTCGACTCTTGCACGAAGAAGCGAAGGTGATCTAATTTAGAAACTGAAAACAAAAGACTTATGAATATTCTTGTTATTGCAGAGCAGAGAGACGGAACGATCAAGAAGCCTTCCTTCGAATCTGTCAAAGCATCGAAGGCGCTTGCAGACCAACTGAATGCAAACGTCATTGCGTTGCTGATTGGTGAGAACGTCCAATCGACGGCAAACCTCGGAGGTTATGGTGCCTCACGAGTGATTGTTGTAGAGAATCCACGACTTGCCAAATACTCTTCCACCGCCTTTTCCAAGATTGCATCCGAGATCGCAAAAAAAGAAAATGCTGAAATCATCGTTCTTCCCGCCACAGCTTTGGGAAAAGATCTCGCTCCACGTCTCGCCGTCAAGCTCGATGCCGGATTAGCCGCAGACTGCACTGCACTGAGAATCGAAAACGGGACGATCATCGCAACGCGGCCCGTCTATGCAGGCAAAGCACTCACAGATATTCGCGTGACGTCTCCGATCAAGATCTTCACGCTTCGTCCCAATGTGTTCACCGCAGGAGAAAGCAGCGGTGCATCGGCCAAAGTTGAACACATCGAGGTCGCACTGACCGATTCCGATTTCGGAAGTATTGTTACGGAAATTACTCAATCTGTGGGAAAAATCGATGTGGCGGAAGCTGACATTATCGTCTCGGGTGGACGTGGACTGAAGGGTCCGGAGAATTTCAAGATGATCGAAGAGCTTGCGGAAGCGCTCAACGCCGCGGTCGGAGCATCTCGCGCTGTGGTTGATGCCGGCTGGAGACCGCACGATGAACAGGTCGGACAAACGGGCAAGACGGTTTCACCTTCGCTCTATATTGCGGTTGCGATCTCCGGCGCCGTCCAACATCTTGCGGGAATGTCCTCTTCAAAGTATATTGTAGCCATCAACAAAGATAAGGAAGCTCCGATCTTTTCGGTGGCGGATTATGGAATCGCGGGAGATGCGTTTGACATCGTGCCCGCCTTGACGCAAGAAGTCAAGAAGTTGAAAGGGAAGTAGCATCTGGAAGGAGTAGAATCGTGGAAGAGAGAATTCAAGTTGACATCTTAGGCTTATCAACGAGCCAATCGGCGGGTGGCGCGTATGCGCTCATTTTGAAAGAAGTCAACGGTCCGCGCCGGTTGCCGATCATTATCGGTGCGTTCGAAGCGCAATCGATCGCGCTTGAAATGGAGGGGATCAAACCGCCCCGTCCTCTCACGCACGATCTTCTGAAGAATGTGATTGACTCGCTCGGCACTTCCATCTCAGAAGTCTTCATCAGCGAGCTGCGGGACGGAACATTCTACGC
>JANONN010000221.1:0-3239 GCA_031420835.1 Ignavibacteriales bacterium
CCACGACGTTCTAGCAACCGCCTACGTGCAACTTCTGGATCAACATCCACGACAATCACTCCGCTCAGGCCACTACGAGGATTTTCCGCAAGCAGCGGCATATCCAGCACCACAACGTGATCGGTGCTGCTTTCGGCGTCAATTCGTCGTCTTACCTCAGCGGCGAGGGCTGGATGAACAATGTCATTGAGACTAACTAGTGCCGCTGAATCAGGAAAGACAATGGCCGCCAAAGCCGCTCGGTTGAGTTCACCCTGCTCGGTAAGGACATTTGCCCCGAAACGTTCAACGATCTTGGTCAGTACGGGTGTTCCGGGTTGTTGAAGTTCACGAACAATGAGATCGCCATCGATAATCACCGCGCCGTGTTGCGCCAGCATGGCCGATACCGTCGATTTCCCCGAGCCGATACCACCAGTCAGACCGATCAGAATCATTTCAGGCTGTACCCTCCAGAAACTTAGACCTCTGGGGTATCGCTAGTCTGCGCTTTCGGCGTTGCAGTGGTCGGCGAGGCGCTATCAAAGAATTCAGACCATGCCGCTTCGCGCGTCGTGTCATCGCCACCGACCCAGTTACCTTGGTCATCGACTTGGAACTGACCGCGATATTCCTCAGCCAGTTCTCCACCTTCCGCGGCCTGTTTAATTGACAGACTGATACGGCGCCGCGCCAGATCCAGATCAATTATTTTGACCCACAATTCTTCCCCGGGTGTGACTACTTGTTCAGGTGCTTCCACGTGATGAGTGGACATCTCGGAAATGTGAACGAGACCTTCAATTCCGTCTCCGACTTGGACAAAACCTCCGAATGGAACGAGTTTGGTGACACGACCGTATACAAGTTGACCGACTTGATGGGTGCTAGCAAACTCCTGCCATGGGTCTTGTTGGGTTGCCTTTAGGGACAAGCTGATGCGCTCGCGCTCCATGTCAACTTCAAGTACCTTGACGGTGACTTCATCGCCGATGTTCACCACGGCGCTGGGATTGTCAACATGTCTCCATGACAACTCCGACACATGGATAAGACCGTCCATGCCACCAAGGTCGACAAATGCGCCGAATGCGACAACGCTTGACACCCGTCCCTTGCGAATTTCGCCCACTTTGAGATTGGTCAAAAACTCGTCACGTGCGCCGCGCTGATTTTGCTCCAGCAATGTACGACGTGAAAGAACAACATTGTTTCGATTCCGGTCAAGTTCCAGAATTTTGGCCGTTATTCTTTGCCCAACATATGGCTGTAAATCACGCACTCGACGAAGCTCTACAAGCGATGCCGGAAGGAACCCGCGCAGCCCGATATCCACGATGAGTCCACCCTTGACGACTTCAATGACAAGACCTTCTACGGTTCCGTCAGCTTCTTTGACCTTTTCAATGTCACCCCATGCACGCTCATACTGGGCGCGCTTCTTGGAAAGTAGAAGGCGACCTTCCTTATCCTCAAGGGTGAGAACGAGGGTTTCAATCTTTTCGCCGAGTTTCACAATTTCGTGTGGGTCCACGTCATTGCGAATTGACAACTCACGACCCAAAATCACACCTTCGGTCTTGTAACCGATCTCGACCAATACTTCGTCTCGAGTAATACGCACGACCGTCCCGGTAACTAACTGCCGTTCTTTGAGCTCTACGAGAGTGTCGTTGATCGCATCGGCGAACGAAGTAGTGAGATCGCGCTCGGTTACTTGGCGAGGTGTGTAGTTGCCTTCTGAATCGAAGGTACCCATGGGTGGTGAGATAAGGAGCTGTGAGTCGGACACGATGTAATCTTTCAGGCGGATAGGAGAGACGGACACGTATAGACGGCAAGACCGTTCGATAGCGGTTCTACCAGCGGTAGAACGGGATCACGCTACCACCCGATCATGCCTTAGCGCTGGCCCACGAGTCGCCCCACGCTGCATTGACTTCGAGAGGAACTACAAGTGTCGCCGCTGATTTCATAGCCCCCAGCACCAGTTTCTCCACCGTGGATTTCTCCTCGATGACCGTCTCAACAAGAACCTCATCGTGAACCTGCAAGATGAGACGACTCGCCAATTGTGCCGCCTCGAGTCCATGATCAATCCGAACTAGCGCAATCTTGAAAATATCGGCTGCCAGTCCCTGAATTCCAGCATTCATAGCCTGGCGCTCTCCGGCTTGACGAATTCGGAAATTTGCATTCTGCAACTCGGGAATGGGTCGTCGACGTCCAAACATTGTCTCGGTATAACCACGCCTGCGAGCCTCTGCAACTGTTGCATCCATATAGTTCTTCACATTTGGAAAAGCCAGAAAATACGCATCCAGAATTTCGGATGCTTCAGTCACACCAATACCCAGACGCTGGCTTAGTCCATACGCCTCCATACCATAGGCGAGACCGTAGGACACCATTTTGGCCTGACTTCGCTGTTCATATGTCACGTCATTTGGTTGCACACCAAACACGCTTGCGGCAGTCACCGTGTGAATATCCACACCATTGATGAAGGCATCGATAAGTCCCGGATCGTTGGCAAGATGTGCAATGCACCGCAACTCAATTTGGTTGTAATCGACCACCAATAACAGGTGTCCAGGAGACGGCACGAAAGCCCTCCGAAAGACTCGTCCTTCTTCCGAGCGAACCGGAATATTGTGAAGATTCGGTTGATCACTACTTAAACGGCCTGTTCGCGCAACAGTCTGATTGAATGTGGCGTGAATTCGTCCATCGGGAGATACTGCCTGAATGAGTCCCTCTCCATACGTCGAACGCAACTTTTCAAATTCTCGATACCGCAACAGGGGCTCGATGAATTCGGGCCATTGCGTCCGAAGCGTTTCGAGTGTTGCTGCATCAGTGCTGTAACCAGTCTTTGTCTTTCGTGGCGGCGTTAAACCTTTTCCGGTATACAAGATCTCACTCAACTGTTTTGGCGAATTGAGGTTGAACGATGTCCCCGCAATTTGGTACAACTCCGCAGTGAGTCGATCCACTTCATTTTTGAGATGAGCGTTTATTGCCCGCAATTGTTTGATGTCCACGCCGACACCAACGTGTTCCATACGGGCCAATACCCGCACAAGCGGAAGTTCCACTTCTCGGTACAACTTCTCAACTCCCTGAGACACGAGAGCCTTGTTGAGCAAATCACTCAGGTGGGAAACCGCTAACGCTTGGGCCGCGGATCGCTCGACTGAGTCTGTTGAGGATGACTTAGTGTCAAAATTCAATTGCCCCGACTTTTCAGAGTTGTCAGT
>JANONN010000222.1:0-5571 GCA_031420835.1 Ignavibacteriales bacterium
CGCCGCGCCGGCACGGGACGATTGGCAGAAGTGCTTGGCGATTCTGCCGTTAAGTTCGACCGAATGTTCCGTACACTTAGCCTCTCGCAATTAGCTTCTCGCCTTACGGCATCAATGGATCGAACAACACTTGCCGCCCTCCAATCGTACGCGGATGGCGTAAACGCCTTCATCGAGTCACATCGCGGGGAGTATCCAGTAGAGTTTGACATGCTGGGCATCGAGCCTGAGCCGTGGAGCGTCGAGCATACCGCTCTCATCAGCAGGTTGATGGCTTGGGAGCTGAACTACTCCCGTTGGATGGATATTGTTCTCGGAGCGCTCGTGGAAAAATTAGGGAAGGAAAAAGCTGCGGAGGTCTTTCCCGGATGGAAAGAAGATGCGCCCCTCATTGTGCCACCGGAGCTAATGGGAAAAAGCATTTCGCTTGGGGCAAGCGCTTTCCTGAAGACAGAACTGGAATTCAGAAAATTCCTTGGTGGCTCCGGTCTCTCAGGCGGCAGCAACTCCTGGGCGATCTCTGGTTCCAAATCTGCCACAGGAAAGCCAATCCTCGCCAACGACCCTCATCTTATGTTCCTTCTTCCCGGTCGCTGGTATGAATTGCACGTGATTGCTCCCGGTCTCGACGTCGAGGGCACGACGATCGCGGGAGTTCCGTTTGTCGTCATCGGCAGGAACCGACACATCGCTTGGGGGCTTACGAACGCGATGGCGGATGATCAGGATTTCTACGTTGAGGAAGTGGATTCTGTTCAACATCCGACGAAGTATCGCGTTGAGAACGAGTGGATGCCCATCACCGAACGCATTGACACTATCCTTGTGAAGGGAAACATGCCAATCCTCTTCACATCGTATCACACCAGTCGCGGCCCGATCGTGAATCGCATTGAACCTTCCGCCGATCTTTCACCACGTCTTCTCTCGATGAAGTGGGTGGGTCACGAAATCTCTGACGAGGCAACCACGTTCTATCTGCTCAATCGCGCGAGAACGTGGAAGGAATTCCGAACTGCTATCCAACACTTTGGCGCTCCTGCGCAGAATTTCATCTACGCGGATGTTGATGGTAACATCGGCTATCAGTTAGGGGGAAGAATTCCAATTCGGAAAGGGAAGGGGCACACGCTTCCGTTCCCCGGATGGACGCAGGATTACGAATGGAGAGGATACATCCCGTACGAACAACTTCCGCGCCTCTTCAACCCCCCTGAAGGATTTGTTGCGACCGCAAACAACAAGATTGTCTCCGACTCATACCCTTACTACATCTCCGACCTGTGGGAACCGCACTGGCGCGTTACGCGCATTGTTGAGCTTCTCAAAAGTCAGGAGAAGTTCACGATTGAGGATGTTCAGCAACAGCAGATGGATCTCTTCTCGGTACATGCGCGTGAACTGATGCCGCTGATTCTTGCTGCATTTCCCGATTCGCTTGCGAGAGATCAGACAACACAGACAGCCCTTACCTACTTCAGAAATTGGACCGGTTACATTCGAGCGGAGAATGTTGCGGCAAGTATGTTTGAGGTGTTCTTGGTGAGGCTTGTGTGGAACACGCTGCACGATGAGATGGGAGATGAGATTCTCTTTCACTTTCAAGCAATTCCTGCAATTCCGCTCAACGTCGTAACACGGCTCGCGTTTGAAGGAAATTCCCAATGGTTCGACAACATCAACACGCCGGAACGGGAAACCCGGGACGATGTGATTCGGTTGAGTTTGAAAGAAGCTCTGGTTGAGTTAAGTCGCCTTCTCAGCGGAGAGTTGAAGGAGTGGAGGTGGGGGAGACTTCACACCGTCAAGTTCGAGCATGTGTTTGGAGCACACCCGTTGTTGGGGCCGATCTTCAATGTCGGACCCTTTCCCGTCGGCGGTTCACACGCCACGATCAATAAAGGCGATTTTGAATTGAACACTCCTTTCCGCAACACAATTGGTCCTTCCACTCGTCAGATCTTTGATCTGGGCGATGCGAACAACAATCGCGCAGTGACGCCTCCGGGGCAATCAGGTCATCTGTTCCACAAGCACTATGATGATCAGATTCAACTCTGGTTAGCCGGCGCATATCGCACGATTCCTATGGACATCGAACGTGTCCGGTCTGCCAGGCACGACCGTCTTGTACTGAAACCTCAATGATCATCTCTCAAACTCTTGAAGAAAAACTCTCCTGTGCACAGTCAATCTGTGTGCTGACGGGTGCAGGTGTTTCGGCGGAAAGCGGCGTCCCCACATTCCGGGGAAGCGAAGGGCTCTGGTCGAAATTCAAGCCGGAGGAACTCGCCAACTTCGATGCGTTCATCCGGAATCCCGAGCTTGTGTGGGAGTGGTATTCCTACCGCAAGAAAGTGATGAAGGGAGTCTCACCCAACCCCGCCCACTATGCACTTGCAGCGATGGAGGGGGTCCTGCAAGATTTTACACTGGTGACGCAAAATGTTGACAACCTTCACACGCGTGCCGGAAGCCAGGCGGTGTTGGAATTGCACGGCAACATCGAGCGAAGTTATTGCATTGACTGTCGCCATTTCCACAATGAGGTAATGATGAAAGAGAAAGGGGAAGCCCCACGTTGCTCGCATTGTGGCGGACTCGTGCGGCCCGATGTCGTGTGGTTCGGAGAGCTACTCCCCGCGGAAATCTATCACAAAGCGGAAATGGCTGTTAAGCGGTCGGATGTCTTCTTGTGTGTTGGGACTTCCGCGGTGGTGTATCCTGCCGCCATGCTGCCGCTGATTGCGCGAGACCATGGTGCTTACGTAGTTGAGATTAATCAGGAGTATACTGATATTTCACACCGCGTCGATGAAACCATCATCGGCAGGGCGGGAGAAGTTCTACCTCGCCTTCTCTCGATTCTTAAACAGACAAAGGTCGGAAAACAATGAGCAAGTACAAAGAGTTCGGGAATACAAAGATCATCGGTACGGTCGGTCCGGCGTCTCAGGATGTTGACATATTGGTGAAGATGTTCGAGGCAGGAATGGATGTGGTGCGACTTAATTTTTCTCACGGAACTCACAGCGATCATCTAAAAGTGATCGAGAATGTGCGTGAAGCGTCCCGCCGGATTGGTGAGGACATTACGCTTCTTCAGGACCTGAGCGGCCCGAAGATTCGAACCGGTCTGCTTCAATCAAAGACCGTCGTTCTCAAAGAAGGGGCGTACTTGACGTTCACCATTGATGACATCGCGGGGGATGAGAACAGGGTTTCAACGACCTACAAACAGTTGCCGCATGACGTTCAACCCGGAGACACGATTTTGTTGGACGATGGGAAGATGAAAGTTCAGGTCGTTTCAAAGTCGGATCGTGAAGTGCGATGTGTGGTCATCAACGGCGGCACTCTCGCTGAAAAGAAGGGGATGAACCTACCCGGAGTCAAAACCACGGTGGCTTCGTTTACGGAAAAGGATGTTGTGGATTTGAAGTTTGGATTGGCTCAAGGGATTGACTACGTTGCGCTCTCATTCGTGCGGACGGCACACGATGTCCGGCAACTGCGAGAAGTGATCATTCGGGAGGGGCAAAAGGGCGTTCGAGTTCCTATCGTAGCAAAGATCGAGAAGCCCGAAGCGGTTGAGAACATTGATTCAATTATCGAGGAGTCGGATGTCATCATGGTGGCGAGGGGCGATCTTGGTGTGGAACTTCCGCCGGAAGATGTTCCGCCCGTTCAGAAGATGATCGTGCGCAAATGCAACGAAGCAGGGAAGCCGGTGATCATCGCTACGCAGATGCTCGAATCCATGATCGATAATCCTCGCCCAACCCGCGCCGAGGCGAGCGATGTGGCGAACGCCGTGCTTGATGGAGCCGATGCTGTGATGCTGAGCGGTGAAACGTCGGTGGGGAAGTTTCCGATTGAAGCGGTTCAGACGATGGATAGGATCATCCGGAAAGCGGAGACACACAGCCAGCGCCGCCTGAGCTTCGAACAAATAAATCTGGGTGAAGAGAATGTGTTCGATGCGGTGGCACAAGCTGCGTGCGTGCTTGCTCAGCAGATCAACGCGAAGGCGATTGTTTTGATCACGCACTCCGGTACCACCGCCATCAAAGTGAGCCGCTATCGTCCGCCATCACGCATTATCGCAGTTACAGGACGCGAGCGAATCCTGAGACGACTGAACCTTGTGTGGGGTGTACGAGGGATTGTGCTACCGGATCTCGATACGAACTCCATAGATGTTGCTCTGAAGCAAGTCATGGAAAGACTGCTCAGTCAAGGTTATGTCGAGCGTGGAGACTATGTGGTCTTTACAGCAGGAATTCCCTTGATGTCGAAAGGATCAACAAACACTGTCAAGGTTGAGATGGTGGAGTGAATGGTGTGAATCACAAAATCGTCAATCGTAAATCGTTTACTCTTTCTTCGCTCCCTGCTCAATCCAGTCATAAATCGTTTTCACTTCCTCTTCTGAGAGTTTCTTTCTGTTGCGTGCCATCTGTTTGCCGAACGGTGGATTCGGAAGAAGCTTCAGATAGAGGTTGCTCTCCTTTGGTTTCCCCACGACAACCGTGCTCTCATGCTCTCCGCCTTTCATCGTTAGCTCATAGTTGTCTAATGAAAGTTCGCTTGGATTATCATTCTCTTGGAGGTGACAAGGGAGGCAGTAGCTTTTAATGAGCGGGAAGACATCATTCTTGAACGTGAGCTGCTTCTTTTGACTGAAAGCGATTACAGAGAGCGTGAGTGTGAAGAAACCTACCGCCAGAAGAATCCGATGAAATCGCATAGTCCTGCCTTTCTATTAATCCTCAGTTGTTTCTTGCCCCTTGCGCGATCCATTTTCGTATGGATTCGAGGTCGCTTGTTGCAATCGCATTGCCGCCCTGTGGCATTCTATCTTTACATCGCCCTACAACCCTCAGATAGAGAACAGAATTGGCAGGATCTCTTGGCTGAACTCGTTTCTTATCTGTACATCCGGCCTGTGCCTGCACATTCGCAAGGTTACTATGACTTTGTCCTGCGGTCAAAACCAATCCACCGCTGCCGCCGTGGCAGCCGGTACATCCATTGCTATTAAAAATAGGTTGAATCTGATTCGCGAACGAAACAGGCGTTTCAACCGTTAACGAAATCGTTGCTTTGTTTTGTAATGCTGCAGCATCGCCCACAATGACCGTCGTTGAACCGATGGCAACTCCAATGATGTGAAGAATCGATCCATTGATGGAAGCCTTTGCAATCGTCGAGTCTGGTTTACTGATGATGGTGTAAGGTGGAACCGCACCGCTCAATGTTGCCTGTGTTGTGTCATTCGGACTGGGAGCGAGACCCGTCGCTTCCACTGCTATCACCGATGTAGGTGGTGCTTCGCTTCCCATGTCTTCGCATCCCACGTACGAAAGAATGACAACAACGAATCCGATAATAACGATCGCTCCATGTCTCCTCATAGCCGTCTCCTACAGATAGTAATGGAACAACACGTGGATTTCGTTGCTTTTCAATTTGATGATCGTATCATCGACGATACGAAACATTGGTCTTACCTCAACACCGCTCACAGGAAAAAGTTCAACGCCGAAACCGTATCGGGTTGCCGTGCCC
>JANONN010000223.1:0-12410 GCA_031420835.1 Ignavibacteriales bacterium
TTCTCCAGGTCCGCTATACTCTTTTGATAGTCGAGTATCGCGAGCGCACGCTCAACAGCCTTGGCTGCGATTCGCTTTGACGCATCCACTCCTTCCCCTAATCGAGCTATAGCGTGCTCGTCGCGAATCACCCGCAGTGAGTTGAAGCGATCCACGTCAGCGATAAGCATGAGGATCGTATTTGTGCCAATATCAATTGCCGCTACGCGCATACAGTTTGACTATTGCCAGTGCTGCCCATTCATCCTCAGCGAGAAGGTTAACAGGGACGATCCCTTTCTTCCGAATGAGGTTCATGAGAGCGGGAAGATCCGACTGCAAGAGCCCTGAAATTAAAAGAATACCTTTCCCCCGAAGATGTGTTAGAAGGAACGGCATGAATCTCGTGATGGTTGGAAGGTCTATGTTCGCGGAAATCAGGTCGAAGCGCAGAAGCGCCCCTTGCGGTCTGTGGGTTTGAAGCAACCGAATTTTACGTGTCATCTTGTTACGTTTGATGTTTTCTCGTGCGTTTTCAATGCACCAGGGATCGTTGTCAATCGCGACGGCGTGAGTCGCTCCAAGTTTCAAAGATGCAATTGCAAGGATTCCTGTTCCCGTTCCGAAGTCGAGTACCTTCATTCCGGGTCGAACATACTCCTGAAGCAACTGAAGACACAGTCGCGTGGTTGCATGATGTCCGGTCCCGAAGGACATCTTCGGATCAACATGGATGACAATTTTCCCCTTATCCTTCTTCCTGAGCTTTGCCCAGCTTGGCTTGATGATAATGCTGCTTGTCGCTTCGACAATTCCTGTAGAACGTTCCCATCGAGCATTCCAATTCTGATCTTGAATCCGCTTGGTTCGAATAGAGATGGTCAGATCGGGAAACTCCTTCTCAAATCTTGCGATCACAGTTCTAAGGCGACGCTGCAACAGAGGTTCCCATAGCGTTGACGGAACGAACGCAGCTATCCAGTTGTCTTCCTGTTGAAATCCTTCAAAACCGAGCAGTGAGAGTTGTCCGATAAGGAGATCTTGATGCGAGGAGGGGAGGGTAAGGACTACTTGGGCCCATCGTTTGACGGGAGACATGACTAGGGTCGTTGTGGTGCAGATCGATACACGCGAATAAGGCGATCCACAAGCTCGTTGTTCATATGAAGCCAGAAGATCTGATCTTGGTAGTTCTCCTGCATCTTTCGATCCGCTTTGTTGTGACGAACGTTCAGAAGGTAAACTATCAGGACAGAAATTGTCAACACGGTGAGGGGCTGTTGGTCGGCAAGCGGAATGCCTTGCGCAAGATTCAGCGCTACGGCAATGAGAGAGACAACGGAGAACCAAAACGACGTGCGGCGAATAAGGATCATTATGTGATACACCGTCCCGAAAAAGAAGACCTTCTCATGAAATGTGGGCGGCATATGATTGTTCAGGAGATAGAAGTACAGTTTCCGCGCATCGTCGTCGGTCAGTGGTGAGCCTGACTTGAGAGTTCGAGATTTTTCCAGAAGGTACTTGCTTGGCTGGTTTTCCACGAATGCCTTCCGTTTCTTTGGCGACTCCTTCGCATACATTGTCAACCCAGCGACAATGCTGATGAAGAGAAAAAGTATCCCCGCCATTCCGGATGGAATGGCGACGGGGAACAATCTCCACAAGTAGGATGCATAGAATAGTAGCAGGAGGGTCGCGAAATAGAAGCCGGGGATGATGACCCGAAGGCCTTCATGCATCGTGAATGTCCAAGCGCCGGCTCCTGATACTATCTGTGCGTTAAAGAGTGGTTGCTTTTGCATAGATCACCTGCATGACGACCTTTCCTATTGCTTCTAAACTTTCCGGACTACATTTATCCGGCGTGTCTTCAAGAGTGTGCCAGTACTTGTTGGTTTCGTCGGGATAATTGAAGTCAATCAAGTTAATCGTCCTGATACCGACGTGGTTCAGCGGAAGATGATCGTCATAAATCTCATCCCCGCGGCGAGGATCGAACTGAGTGATCCCCAGTTCCTTTGCAACTGCGAACACCATGTCGTTGATGTCAGGTGCGAAGCGATCGGAGTTTTGCTCACGCTCGATCGAGAGTTGCTTGTCGCCAATCATATCGAGGTTTATCCCGAACCGCGGTTGAAATCCGCTCGACTTGTTCGCCGCGAAGTATTTTGAACCAAGTGCAAAGAAATCTATGCTGCCCGTTCTTCCCAAATCCTCGCCATCGAAGAGAACGATATCTACGCCCACCGGTGGGAGGGATTCCTTCAAATGTCGGGCGATCTCCAGCAACACAGCAACTCCGCTTGCGCCATCATTAGCTCCGAGAATTGGCTTGTTATGATTGGCGGGATTCGGATCTTGATCCGCCCACGGGCGAGTATCCCAGTGCGCGCTTAACAAAACCCGATATGTTGCCTGCAAATTGAACGATGCGATCACATTGGTTAACTTGTGCTCATCTCCCTTTCCGTCACGAGATGAAAATAGCTGAAGACTCACCGCATCGGCATACTTTGACAGCTCTTCATGTAGGTACTTGAGACACGCGCTGTGACCCATTGAGCCGGGATTGCGTGGACCGAAATTGGTCTGGGCGAGCAAATAATCGAAGGCTCTCTTTCCATCAAACGCCGGCACGGTAACCGGAAGGAAAGATGTCCTCGTTTGCGGAAGCTGATTCTGCCGCCGCCCCGAATCACAACCAAGCAGTGAAATCAAGAAGATGAACGGAAAGAAGGCCAATAGGTGTCTCATGCGGTGGTTGAACATAGATAAAAGTTCATGGAGAATCAACTACGGTGCTGGAACTGATGATGAGCTTCGTCGAAACGTTGCGAGCAGAATTCCAATCCCATCCTGCACCATGCGGTAGTCTCTGGTAGGCGTGATGAAGTTCTGCATCAGTATCGAGAATACGAGGGGTTCACCATCTTCGGAAGTGACGTAGCCCGAAAGTGAACTGACGCCGCTGATCGTTCCCGTCTTTGCGCGGAGATTTCCTTGCGCGGCGCTGTTGCGCATACGAGTTCTCAACGTGCCATCAACGCCTGCAATTGGGAGCGTGTTGGAAAAACGAGCATAGAGATCGGGGCGCTTGTATATCCCTTCTAACAGTTGAACGAGCGTTTCGGCGGTAACGAGATTATAGAATGAAAGTCCAGATCCATCCGCCATCAGGAACTTCGACGTATCCACACCAAGTGTGGCAAGGGATTGCTTGACGACTGTGATTCCATTCCGAGCAGTTCCGGGAGCGCCGAAGGAGATCGCTCCCAGCGTTTTCAAAACGTTCTCAGCAGAGAGATTGTCGCTCTCCTTGTTCAGGTTCGTGAGCACAGAGTCTATTGGCCAGCGGTGTTCTGCAACCATCTGTGCACGGTCTGAAAGAATACCGCTTGTCGGCGCTCCCAACACCGTGATGCTGTCTTGTTCCAGCCGATCATTCAGTAGTTGTGCGGCATAAATCCCCGGACGCCAAACAGTAACGAAGGTTTCGGTTGGCTTCGACCTGGCAACCACTTCGCCCTCAACAGTGATCGTATTGAGCCGCTCCGTGAACATCCGAGATACCTTCAGTGGATTGGCTGCGGAATCTGCAACGGTTCTTACGTCATACAAGAGGGAGACAAACGGTGTCGGTGGATCAATCATAACGACGACGGAATCGCCGGCAAAACGACCGGGAATGACGGTCACTTTCACGCAATTGTCGTTAATCGTCACAGGAGTTACAGCGGCTTGATAGGAAAAAGGTTCATCATCCCACATCCATCCTTCGCCAAAATACAGATCGTCAAAATACGACTCGTCCGAGACGACACTTCCGACCACGTTCCGTATTCCCGATGCTTTGAGTTGATAGACCAATGTATCAAGGTCCTTCTGTTTTAGATCAGGATTCCCGAATCCTTTCAAGTAGAGATTTCCCAGTACGGTTCCATGCACCACCGGTGTGTCAACGTACACCACAGTCCAAAAGGTGAAACTGGTATCGAGTGAAACAACGGCTGCTGCCGAGGTGAGCAGCTTGTTGTTCGATGCCGGACGCAACAGAAGTTTACTGTTCCGATCATAAAGGACTTCCCCGCTCTTCAACGATTTCACCAACACGCTCGCTTGTGTTCCTGTGAACAAGGAGTCAACCAATGTTGTATCAATGGCATGTCGTAAAACTGAAAGTGGGTCGCGGCCTCCAATGTGCGACAACGAAGAACATCCAACGAATGACAGAAGTAGAGCGGACAGAATTTTCGATCTCATTTGTTTTCTTCTCACCGAATTGATGGATGCGATGAAGCGGTTTTAATGTCACGTGAAATGTTCTGAAATGCAAGGAAGCACGTCTGCCCCTTTCCTTGACTGCCCTAAGAAAAATGGGTATATTCATACCGGATTTTTTCAACGAACGAGCGACGAAAGGATTACATGCTGCAATTGTTGAGGAGGCTGTTCGGCTCCAAGCACGAAAAAGACATCAAGAACCTTCTGCCGATCGCAGATCAGATCAATGTAGAAGTCGAAAAGCTCAAGAATCTCTCCGACGATGAGCTTCGCGCAAAGACGGAAGAGTTTCGCGCCCGCGTCAAGGGATCGACAAAAGAGATTGAAGATGAGATTGCCGAGCAAAAGAAATCGCTCGACTCGAGTGGATCATTCCAGGATCGTGAGGCTATCTTCACTCACATCGAGGAACTTGAAAAAGAGCTTGATGGCGCAATCGAAGATGCCCTCAACGATCTTTTCCCCGAAGCCTTTGCCGTAGTGAAAGAAGCGTGCCGGCGACTTGTGGATCAGATGTGGGACATTGCCGGCAGTAAAGTAAAATGGGACATGGTGCCGTTTGACGTCCAGTTAATGGGTGGAGTTGTTTTGCACAGGGGAAAGATCGCAGAAATGACGACAGGGGAAGGGAAAACGCTTGTCGCAACCCTTCCCACGTTCTTGAATGCTCTGCAAGGCCGCGGCGTGCATATCGTAACGGTCAATGATTATTTGGCGCTTCGCGACAGTCAGTGGATGGGGAAGGTGTATGAGTTCCTTGGATTGA
This sequence comes from Ignavibacteriales bacterium, assembly GCA_031420835.1. Taxonomy (GTDB): domain Bacteria; phylum Bacteroidota; class Ignavibacteria; order UBA10030; family UBA10030; genus JANONN01. The sequence goes on from JANONN010000223.1 coordinate 5,030, forward strand.
CCGTCGGGTGCATTCTGCAGAATATGGATTCTTCGCAGCGGCGCGTGCAATACTCCAAAGACATCACCTACGGAACGAACAACGAGTTTGGTTTCGACTATCTGCGTGACAACATGGTGGTCAGCGCGGAAGAGATGGTCCAGCGCGGCCACAATTACGCGATCGTGGACGAAGTTGATTCTGTTCTGGTTGATGAAGCAAGGACGCCGCTCATTATCAGCGGACCGGTTGCGGTCGATGACCATAAGTTCAACGAGATGAAGCCCTACGTCGAGCGGATCGTGAATGCGCAGAAGAACCTCGTGGCAAAGTGCGTGAGTGACGCCGATGAGCTTCTCGAAAAAGGACAAACTGAAGGAGCCGGTGTCCTTCTCCTTCGCTCCAACCGTGGTCTCCCCAAAAACAATAAACTGCTCAAGCTGCTCTCCGAGCCCGCACACAAGACTCTTATGCAGGAGACGGAGAAAGAACACCTTCGCGATCAATCGGCGCGAATGCACGAGATTGATGACGAGTTGTATTTCAGCGTTGACGAGAAATCGCACGTTATTGATCTTACCGAAAAGGGTCGAGTCTCTCTCGCCCAGAACTACCCTGGGGGCGACAAAGACCTGTTCGTGATCCCTGATGTCGGGACTGAGTACAGTCACATCGACAATGATACGAGCCTGACTCCTGAGCAAAAGATTGAACGGAAAGACGAGATCAACAAGCTCTTTGCTGAGCGTAGTGACCGCATCCACACCATTCTTCAGCTCTTAAAGGCATACTGTCTGTATGAGAAGGACGATGAGTACGTTGTGAGTGAAGACGGCAAGGTGATGATCGTGGACGAGTTTACCGGGCGTATGCTCCACGGCCGCCGCTACTCGGAAGGCTTGCATCAGGCGATTGAAGCAAAAGAAGGGGTGAAGGTTGAGCGGGACACGCAGACGCTTGCTACGATCACGCTACAGAACTACTTCCGAATGTATAAGAAGCTTGCGGGCATGACCGGAACCGCGGAGACCGAAGCATCAGAACTTTTCGAAATCTATAAGCTTGATGTCGTCGTTGTGCCAACCAATAAGCCGATGATTCGCGACGACGACGACGATCAAGTCTACAAGACGAAGAGAGAGAAGTATAATGCGCTCATCGATCAGATTGAACAAATGCGCGGGATCAACAGGCCCGTACTTGTTGGAACGACGAGCGTGGAGGTCTCCGAGACACTTAGTCGCATGCTGAAGCGGAAGGGTATCCCACACAACGTGTTGAATGCCAAACAGCATCAACGTGAAGCCGAGATTGTGGCGCACGCTGGACTTCCCGGAATGATCACGATTGCCACCAACATGGCGGGTCGCGGAACAGATATCAAGCTGGGCCCTGGAGTCAGGGAAGCGGGTGGTTTGCACATCATTGGAACGGAGCGGCACGAATCTCGACGAATTGACCGCCAGCTACGCGGTCGTGCTGGACGGCAAGGTGACCCCGGCTCGTCCCGATTTTTCCTATCGCTTGAAGATGATCTCATGCGGCTCTTCGGCAGCGACCGAATTGCGCGGATTATGGAGCGAATGGGCTTGCAGGAAGGAGAGATGATCCAGCACCCGATGATCACTCGCTCCGTGGAACGCGCGCAGAAGAAAGTCGAGGAGAACAACTTCGGTATCCGGAAGCGACTGCTCGAGTACGACAACGTCATGAATCAGCAGCGCGTTGTTATCTACCTGCGGCGTCGGCATGCACTCTTAGGAGAACGCTTGCGCGATGATATCTTTGACATGCTTCGTGATATCGCCGCGCGGATCTCCTCAACGTTTTATGATGACGGAGATCTGGAGGGATTAAAGAACGAAGTAAGGACGCGGTTTCTAACGGAACTCGAGTTGACCCCGGAACGATTCCAGTCACTCGGTGAGTCGGGTGTGGCCGATGAGATTGTGAAAGCGGCCGAAGAGTTCTATAAGCGGAAGGAAGAGAGGATCGGCCGCGAGCTCATGGCGGCACTCGAGCGAATGGCGGTTCTGCAAGTAATAGATAATAAATGGCGAGAGCATTTGCGTGAGATGGATGATTTGAAAGAAGGTATCCACTTACGGGGCTATGGGCAGAAAGACCCTCTTGTAGAATACAAGACGGAAGCGTTTAAGATGTTCTTGGAGTTGCTGGAATTGACCACCGATGAAGTGTTGAACATCGTTTTCAAGTTCTTCCCTGAGCGACCCGAGCAAGTCCCGGTGCAGCGTGGACGGCGGCCCGTCCGTCGCGAAGAAATGGTGTTGACACACGAGTCTGCACTCGGCGTCGGATTCCAAGCAAACCGTGAGGCTGTCCCTGCGGCGGCAGGGCCACAGCACGCACAAGCTGGTGGGCGCCCCCAAAAAGTCATGCCAATCAGAGTAGCTGAGAAAGTGGGGAGAAACGATTCATGCCCTTGCGGCAGCGGAAAGAAATACAAAAATTGTCACGGTGCGTAAGTTTATGAGTCGCTTATGAAGAAAATCGAAGCTGTGATTCGCCCATTCAAGCTTGATGACGTTCGCGAGGCTCTTTCGGAAATCGGCGTCCGTGGAATGACGCTCACGGAAGTCAAAGGCTACGGACGGCAGAAGGGCCACACGGAAATGTACCGTGGCTCGGAATACAAAATTGATTTCTTGCCGAAGATCAAGATCGAGATCATCGCAACGGATTCTATGGCCGATCAGATCGTGAACACGATCATCAAAGCCGCGAAGACTGGTCAGGTGGGCGATGGCAAGATCTTTGTCTCCAACATTGAAGATGTGGTACGCGTTCGGACGGAAGAATCGGGCGAAGAGGCAATCTAGTTCTTACTCTGCTGGAAGCCGCTACACTTATATCAAGGGGATCGAAGGAACAGATTTCGCGATCTTCAACTTCAACACTGGGGGTCAACAAGCTACGGCAGGAGCGTACTTTGGTCTTGGGTACCGGTACTTTACACGCTCCGGTTTTTACAGGGGTGTCAGTTTGATCTATGGACGCTACCTGACGGGCGGCGAACGGGACTTTCAGGAAGTCCTATTGGATGATATGGAAACGATCATCGACATCGAACTGTTGAAGATTGGATTCGCCTTCTAACGTGAATAGATTTCCATTAACAGGGAGAAATTGGTCAAGAGCGCTTCGGGACAATATCGCGAAACGCTTTTGTTCTTTTGTTTCATGACGACACAAGACAAGATCTTCCGTTCTGGGTATGTTGCCATTATTGGAGAACCAAACGTTGGTAAATCAACGTTGCTAAACGCATTTCTGAATCAAAAAATCTCCATCGTCACACGCAAGCCACAAACAACCAGGCAACGAGTTCTCGGTATTCTCAGCCGCGACGATGTTCAGATTGTGTTCCTTGATACGCCGGGTCTTATCCAGCCGCAGTATTTGCTCCACCAGCGAATGATTCGCGCCGCGGAGAGAGCGCTCGAAGATGCCGATGTCGTATTGGTGATGACGGAAGTCTCCAAAGGAACGTCGCTTCCGCCGGCCGTTGAAGAGCGGGTTCTCCGCAACAACCTGAACAAGCCAAAGATCCTCGTCATCAACAAAGTGGATTCGATCCCGCGAGCCGAAGTCCTTCCACTTATTGACGCGTTTTCGAAGACGAATTCGTTTTCCGACATCGTTCCGGTTTCAGCTCTAAAACGAGATAACGTGGATGAGCTTCTTGCAATTATTGTGAAATATCTCCCCGAGCATCCACCATTTTATCCAACGGATATTGTCAGCGAGCAACCGGAGCGGTTCTTTGTGGCGGAGCTTATCCGCGAACAGATTTTCGAGAAATACCGAGAAGAGATTCCTTACTCAACAGCCGTAGAGATCGCGGAGTTCAAGGAGCGTGAACAGGGAAAGACGTTTAACAATGCCGACATCATTGTAGAACGAGATTCCCAAAAAGGGATTCTTATTGGGAAGCAGGGTATGGCGCTGAAACGCATTGGAGAATCGTCACGCAAGGAGATCGAAAAGTTCCTTGGCAGGCCGGTGTTTCTCAAGTTGTTTGTCAAAGTGAAAGAGCGCTGGCGAGAAGATGAGCAATCGCTGAACAGGCTTGGTTACACCATCGAATAAAGAAGTCCATCTCCAACTACTGAACCTTTTCCTATGCCTCACATCATTCCTTTTCGCGGTTACCTCTACAACCAACACTCGGTCAACATTCATGATGTCGTTGCGCCGCCCTATGATGTGATTTCACCGATACAACAGGCCACACTGTACGACAGAACTCCCTTCAACGTTGTTCGTCTTATTCTAGGACGTGAAGCGGATCGCTATACTTCAGCGGCGAGCCACTTGCAAGAATGGATCAGAGATGAAATTCTCGTCCGTGATGAAACACCGGCCATCTACTTGCTCCATCAGGCATTTGAGTCGAACGATCACAAGCCGATTACACGGAAAGGATTCATTGCGCTCTGCAGGTTGGAAGAATTTGAGAAGAAGATTGTCCTTCCCCACGAGAAGACGATGTCGAAGCCACGAGAAGACCGGTTCAAACTGTTCAAAGCCACAAACTCGAACTTTAGTCAGATCTTTTCCTTGTACTCTGATACGGAGAAACTTATTGATCGTGCGCTCAACGGGGCTTCAAAAGGAAATCCGGTTGTTGACGTTCTCTTCGAAGATGTTCAGAACAAGCTCTGGCGGTTGCAGGAGGAGGAAGCTATCCGAACAGTTCAAGAATTGATCAGAGACAAGCAGGTTCTCATTGCCGATGGCCACCATCGTTATGAAACCGCTCTGGCATATCGCGACTTTATAAAATCCCAGAATCCCAAACATATAGGGGATGAACTTTACAACTACGTGATGATGTTCTTCACTAACATTGACGATGAAGGATTGGTCATCTATCCTACACATCGTGTCGTTCATTCCTTGACTTCATTTCAGCCGAAACAATTCCTGGAGCAGGTAGCTGCATACTTTATTGTGAGAGAATTCCACGATAAGTCGGACCTTCTTAGCGCTCTTAAATCGAGCCCCGTTTCTGCGTTTGGTGTTGGGCTTAAGGGAGACGCAAAGGTGTTCCTTCTTACATTGAAACCATCGGTAGACGTGGGGGCAGTTCTCAACAATAGCATGTCCGATGATGTCAAGCGACTCGATGTGACATTACTGCATTCGCTTCTTCTGAGAGATCTGCTGGGCATTTCAGTTGAGGCACAAGAGCAGAAGGTGAACCTCGACTATGTTCGAGACGCAGCAGATGTGTTTACGGCTTTAGAATCCGGGAAAGCTCAGATAGCGTTCGTGATGAACCCGACGGGAATCAACCAAGTGCGAGCTGTTGCGCGTGCGGGTTATACAATGCCGCAAAAGTCAACGTACTTCTTTCCCAAACTGGTTTCTGGTCTGGTTCTCCATCAAATGGAGCCGTGAAGATGACGATTAGCATACGGACGAAAGTTATCCTTGGGCTTGCCATCGTCTGTCTGGTTTGGGGCTCGACATGGCTCGCAATCAAGATAGGGTTGCAGACGGTCCCGCCGATTCTGTCGGCATCGCTCCGGTTCTTGATCGCCGCGGCCTTGCTGCGAGTTCTCATGTACCACCGAAGAACCAACATCAGCAAGGATCCAAAGTTCTGGCGCCTTGCGATTATCCTAAGCCTTCTTTCTTTCAGCATACCCTTCAGTCTGGTGTATTGGGGGCAAAATAGAATCCCATCTTCCCTTGCTTCCATTCTCTTTGCCACATTCCCCTTTTGCGTCGCGCTCTTTTCTCATCTGCGTCTCCCGAATGAGTCTATGACGCTTGCAAAGGGACTTGGGATTGTCTCCGGTTTTGCAGGTATCATTGTAATCTTCTCGGGTGAGCTGACTCTGGCCACCGAGTTTGCGGAGTGGGGGATGGCAGCCATTGTTGCCTCCGCCATTATGCAGGCTTATGCACTCGTGACGTTGAAGAAAGAAGGAAAAGGGATTGATGTCGTGAGTTTGAACTTTGCCGGAATGATCATCTCCGGCTGCCTTCTCTTTGCGTTTAGTATGGCTGTAGAATCGTTCTCCGATCTCTCGTTCGGGACGGACGCAATTCTATCCATCCTCTATCTTTCAACGTTTGGCTCGGTACTGACATTTGTAACCTACTTCTGGTTGGTGAAACACGTTGAAGTCGTGCTTCTCTCATTGACGGCATTCGTCACGCCGATCATCGCTGTGCTTCTTGGGACAATTGTTCTGAACGAACGACTAGCGCCACAAGTTCCTATCGGATCCGCGCTGGTCTTGAGCGGCATTCTTCTCGCGAACGCACCAGATTTGCTGGATATTCTGAAAAGGGGGAAGGCACTCCTGTGGGAAGAGGAGAGGAGTTGATGAAAAGTCTTGGAACCAGATTACCTCTGCTATGAAAACGGATTTCTATTTTCATTCGGGATGGTTCACCCCGTGAGATAGAATGCCTTTATCATTTACCCCGTGAGATAATGCCTTCATCATTAGTTACTCTGTAAAACATATACCTCACGGGGTGAATCACGGATTCATGAACGCTGATGTTACGCAAACCCAAAATTATGCCTCATAAAATAAGGATGTCAGTTCTTCTTTTCCTTTCTACGTAACATCCGTTTCCTATTCTTGGTGAACTATGTTCAAACGAATTGCACATATCGGCGTTGCGGTGAAGGATATTGCCGCTTCCTCTGGTCTCTTTGAAAAGCTGTTTGGAAAGAAGGCCGATCATGTTGAGTCGGTCGGCGATCAAATGGTAGAAACAGCAATGTTTCAGATTGGAGAGACGGCCATTGAACTTGTGGCTCCATCGGGACCTGATTCAACGATCGCACGGTTTATCGAGAAACGGGGGGAGGGGATTCACCATCTTTCCTTCGTCGTTGACGACATCGAAGCAGAATTAAAGCGCCTGAAGGCCCAAGGATTTCAGTTGATTGATGAGAAACCGCGACTGGGTGCTGATGGTTATTACGTTGCATTCTTACATCCAAAATCCACAAATGGTGTTCTGATCGAGATCAGTCAAAAGCCAGCCCGAAGGCGGTCTGGCGGGCGAGATGGTCGTGAATGAGCCAGAGAACAGAACACTCCAGATCTCAGCGGCAGTTCTCACCTTAGAAGATAAGATTGACGCGTTACCCACCGCTCCTGGTGTCTATCAGTTCAAAGACGTGCAGGAAAAGGTGATTTACGTTGGGAAAGCGCAAAACCTCCGCAGCAGAGTTCGGCAGTACTTCCAGAAATCCCGCGCTGGCGATCCGAGAAGTGAAGCGTTAATCTCGAAGATCCGAGACGTAGAGTTGATCGTGACAGACTCGGAAGTCGAAGCCCTCATCCTTGAAGCAAATCTCATCAAGAAGTTCAAGCCCCGCTACAACGTCGTGCTGCGCGACGACAAA
>JANONN010000224.1:0-4896 GCA_031420835.1 Ignavibacteriales bacterium
GCCCCCTTGCGGGTCTCACAAGAATTTGTAAATTACATCAACAAAAAGCAACCCCCCCATTTTTTGGGGGTCCTTGCCATCCGAACCACAGGGGACATATGGGCCAGTATGTTCATCCTCTCATAGTCGTTACTTTCATGATGTCCATGTATTCAATCGCATCGCGGCCTGATTCTGCTCTTCCGGAAACCGACTCTTGAGGCTTCACTTCCAAGAATATAGAAGCGATCGTGCTCATGCACCGCGGCTCATCATTCTTCACGGGCTACTCGGCTCATCGGATAACTGGCACTCGCTCGCGCGACGTTGGAGCAAAGAGTTTTACGTTTACAGCCTCGATGCACGAAACCATGGGCGCTCTCCGCAAAGCGATGAGTTCAATTATGACGTGATGGTGGAGGATCTACGCCAATTCATGGTCGCACACCATCTGAATTCCGTTTATCTTCTCGGGCATTCGATGGGAGGGAAGACGGCAATGCAGATATCGTTCAAATATCCCGAATTGGTTGCTAAGCTTGTTGTCGTCGACATCGCTCCAAAATCGTACGAAGCGCACCATGAGCATATCTTTGAGGCACTCTTCTCACTCGACCTGCAGAAGTATTCGAACCGAAAGGAAGTCGAACACGCTCTGATGGAGCCAATCCCCAGCCACTCCACGCGGCAATTCCTTCTCAAGAATCTCCGGCGGAAGAATGACGGCAAGTACGGTTGGAAAATGAACTTGGATGTCATCAATCGGCATTATGATGAGATGAACCAATCTGTTGAGGGCATTTTTCCCAAGCCCACACTCTTCATCCGCGGACAGAAATCCGACTACATCCTGGACAGCGACATCCCGCAAATTAGGTCGCTCTTCCCTTTGGCATTCGTGAAAACGATAGCGGGTGCAGGACACTGGGTTCATGCGGATGCACCGGCCGCGTTCGCTGATCTGGTATCCGAGTTTCTGAGCTCGAGCGGAGGTCGCACCAAATAGTTTCAATTGCCTCTTCAAAGATAAATTCGTAATAAAGCGCATACAAAAACTGGACTAGGGGGTCAAACCTTCCGTGAAAAAATTGATAGCGTTACTTTCTTGCTGTGTGTTCTTGCTGGCTTTCCTTCCACTCAACGTTGCCGGGCAGATTGTCATTGCTCGTCAAGGGTTTGAGTCATCGGGAGAGACATGGCCCATTGTTTCGGGGAACCCGAATATTGCAAGTGCGTCAGGAAGTTCAGACACGCCCTCGAGTCAGCGGATACGATCGGGATCCGCTTCATGGCAAGTCAATAACAGCACTGCAACACTCGAGTTGGGGAACATTTCCACGGCAGGGCAATCCAACGTCACTCTCGTTCTTAACTTGAGCAGTCCCTCCGTTACCGGAACGAACGGATCTGACGCCACCGATAGCGTGCGGATTTTTGTAGCTCTGAACGGGAGCGCATTCTCCGCCGCGGCGACCGTCACTCTCCATGGCAACAATAATTCTCGATGGGGATATACCGCTCTCCTGACGGCCGCGGGAAGTGTTGGAACGTACACGAGATATCAGGCGCCTCAGGGTGGGACGAATACGAATAACTATTCCAGAGTTGAGATCACGATTCCCGATGGAACAACATCGGTCGCGCTGAGAATTGTCGCCTTGAATAATTCGGTGGATGAGATATGGTGCGTTGATGATGTTGTTCTTGGAGCGGCGGCGGCAAATGATCTGGCGATTCAGGGAATGTCGGTCGATCCTCCATTCCCCACGGCGTTGACTCCCTTCACTATTCGTTCGCGTGTTCGAAACCTCGGACTTCAACCTGCAACCGGATACTCGCTCAATTTCTATTATGATGCAAATGGCAATTCATTGGCAGATACAAGTGAGTTGTTCTCAACGCAAGTCGGCTCCGCGTTAGGAGCGGGCGACTCGGCCGTTATCTCAGCGACCTATCCATCGCTCCAAGCCGGCAATCATCGTTTTATCACAACCCTCTCGTATTCGCTCGATCAGATTGCCACGAACGATACCCTGTCGATCGTCGTCCCAGTGAGTCACGCTCCGGGTGCGGTTCTCATCAACGAGATCATGTACGCGCCTTCACTGGACGAGCCGGAGTGGTTGGAGTTCTTCAATCCGACCACCGACACGATCAATCTCAGAAACTGGCGCATCTCCGATAACAATGTGGCAACAAAGACGGTCATGAGTACAACGGATTTCAAGATTGCTCCGGGAAACTATGCGATCGTTGCAAAGGACGCGAACTTCTCTACCGTTCATCCGACGGTGACGGTGCCGATTGCGATCGCAAACTTCTCTGCATTGAATAACACAACGCCCGATGCCGTTGTCCTGTACGACAACCGTCTCGCTACGATGGACAGTGTTCTTTATGCACCATCGTGGGGTGGCCAAGGTGGAAAGTCGCTGGAGCGAATTGACTCCGAAGCTCCTTCTATCAGCCAAACCAATTGGACGACATCGCTGGATTCTTTAGGGAGAACGCCGGGGCGCGAGAATAGCGTTGCGCGGCGCCAGATTGATCTGGCAGTTGGCGAGGTCATTGTGACAACTGTTGGCGAAATTGGTGGTCAGCGGGTGCCTGCTATCGTTTACGAAATCAGGAATATCGGTAAGCAAACGGTACCTGCAGGATTCTCTGTTACCCTGCACGCAGACACAAACAAGAACGGACAGTTTGAATCAACAGAACTGATTCACGAACACGTTTCCACCTTTCCCCTTCCTGCGAACGCAATTGACCCACGGGTCTTTGAGTGGGGCAATGCCCCGTCTGGGGAGACTCCCCTGCGCGTAGCGATTGTCCTTTCGTCAGATCAACGGCAGAGCAATAATACTCAAACAGTGACCGTGCGACGACGCTATGAATCGAAGGCGCTCATCGTCAATGAAATCATGTACGATCCATTTGCGGGACAAAACGAGTGGGTGGAATTCCTCCATCGCGGCAGCGCTCCAATTGATCTTGCACGCTGGCAATTCTCCGACCGACCCACCTTATCGGGGAACTTCAACACGTTTACGATGGCGACATCATCACGTGTGATTCAGCCGGGCGACTATGTCGTTGCTGCGGCAGATTCGACCATCCTCTCTTCGTTTCCTTTACTTGCTACTCCGTCTCAAGGAATTCATGTCTTCATTTTGAATCGCTCGTCAGGATTTAGTCTCGGCAATGACGGCGATGACGTTGTGCTTCGTGATCATACGGGGGCAACGATTGACAGCGTTTCCTATTCGCCCAAATGGAATCATCCCGACATCAGTGACACCAAAGGAAGATCGCTTGAACGAATCAATCCCAATCTCGATTCCAACGATCCTCGCAACTGGAGCACCGCCACGCCGATCACAGGCGGAACACCCGGAGGTACGAACAGCATCTTTACATCAAGCCGACCGAGTGGCGCTTCCATTTCGATCTCGCCAAATCCTTTCTCACCGGACGGCGATGGTCACGAAGACTTCTGCATCGTTCGATACAACTTGCCAACAACGACTTCGCTCATTCGGGTGCGGATCTTCGATATCAAAGGGCGAATGTTGCGAACGCTGGCAAACTTGGAACCGAGCGGTGCAAAAGGCGAGTTGATCTGGGACGGTCTGGACGATACGCGACAACGTGTGCGTATCGGAATGTATGTTCTTCTGATCGAAGCCGCCGACTCGCAAAGCCAAACGGTCGCTTCCACAAGGGCAGTAGTTGTCGTAGCGACAAGGTTGTAGTGTAGTGTCGTTCCGTTGCCACTCGTTGCACCATTCCGTATATTCCTCCCACACAACCGCTTCCCTTCATGACTCCCAGAACCGAAAAGCTCTCCTTCGAATCGCAACTGCACGCCATCGCCAAGCTTCATCGAAAAGGTGCGAGCGGCGTTTCGATTTCCCTCGCCATTTCAGACGCGCTCGATGCGCTCTTGCTCTCCGTTTTTCAATCATCACGACTAAAGGGGCAGAAAGGGATTGCGCTCGTCACACTTGGCGGCTACGGACGCAAGGAACTGAACTTCGCTTCCGATGTGGATATCATGCTTCTCGCCAGTGATGAAAGCGTGAAAATGTCAGTAGCTCCGGCGGTGAACGACTTTCTCCATCGCCTGCTCGATCATGGAGTGGATGTCGGGCACAGCGTCCGAACCATTCACGAGTGCCTCGAAGTCGCAGACACTGACTTTGAAGTATGGATCTCCCTTCTTGAAACGCGACTTCTGGTTGGCGACAAGCCAACGTTCCTTCGGTTCGAAAAGGCGCTTCATCGGCATGATGCTTCGAACAAGCTCGAGTTTCTCAAACGACTGTTAAGTTCCGTTCAGAGCCTCCATCACAAATACGGTCACTCTGCAAAACTGCTCGAACCGAACATCAAGAATAGCGCTGGCGGATTGCGCGATCTACACAGCGCGCTGTGGATTCTTCGCGGAACAAACACGCTCACGCTCAAGCAACTTGCCAAAGGCCAGACGGCAACAACAACGATGCTAAGAGCAGACAACGTACGCACATTGGTTCACAGCGATCTTGTTCGGCAAGCGCTAAAGGCGTTCAACGTCCTGCTGCGGGTCAGGAATGAAATGCACCTTCAAGCCAAGAACCTTCACGACACATTGGAGTTTTCGTTCCAACGCCAGATCGCCGAAGCTCTCTCGTATCGTTCTACGACTAGTACAACAAGCGTTGAGCGATTCATGCGCGACTATTACATTGCCGCACGCTCTGTGGGCCAGTTTGCGCAGCGCATCTCAGCCTGGGCGGAAGATAAGTTCTTGTCCCGAAGAGATAGATTCCCAAAGTCAAGCAAGGATCGATCAAGCCGAAAGGTGAACGAGTTTTTTTCAAGCAAGTCAGGAAAGCTTGATCTCCGTGGAAATGGTCGGGCGATTTCCAATGATGT
>JANONN010000225.1:0-6969 GCA_031420835.1 Ignavibacteriales bacterium
CGATGAGCAAATCCTTCGTCCGCGTTGCGCCGAATCTGTCGGGGCCGAACGCCTGCCACTTCGACGTGTTATCCCATGCGGAACCAAGATCAACAAACGCCGCCCCGAGAATATTTTGGAAGCCGATCGGGAGCGCACCCAAGATAAAGTAGCGTATGAGTGGGAAGCGCAATTCGAGATTCGCCACGCCGTATTTCGATCCACTCTGGGCGTTGTAGTTGAAGCCGCGCATCGGCAGCACGGGCGTCAAGAAGGCGTAATCCTCTACATTCACGATGGGGATTTGCCCACCCTCGAAGCGCTGATTGATCCATCCATCCGTCCCTCCGATGAAGAAGACCTGCCTGTCTTTTCCTCTACTTAATCCTCCGGAGAACCGAAACGCAAACACATATTCACGCAGAAACTTGTTGTAGTCCCTGTAATCAAAGTAGGCTGTTTGCATATCGAGTGAATGCTTGTCGAATTTCGCGCTGCCGTACGCTGTAACATTCAGGCGTGAGCCATTGCTTGGCGCGAACCAACCACCCTGCCAGAGCGAATTGTCGTGAACATAACTCAAAGCGGGCAAGATGAACGAGCGGCGCTGGGGCGGATCAAATGGGTCGTCAAGGTTGTCGCGAGAGAGGTTCAGCCACAGTCCGGAAAAATCCAGCCGATTGAACCGATCGATCGGATACGATGCAGTTACTCCCAAAGCCCATGTGCGGAATCTGAAAAGGAGATTTCCGCGATAGCGTGGACGTGGATCATAGAGGTAGAGGAACCGAGCGCTATGGAACCCCTGGAATCCATAATCAATGCGAGCGGGCAGATAGTTGTATTGGAGCCCGTAGTCGCTGTTCTTGAGATCGAGAAGCAAATTCGTAACAAAAATTATTTGATGATCCCCCATCATGTCGCTGAAGGCCATCAGTGTGGAGCCTTGAACACCGTAGAAGGTACTGTACGCCGCTGTGCCGTATACGAGATCTGGAGTGAAGGTCAATTTGTATTTGCGGGGAACGTAGTTCCCCTCTTCGTCTTGGTTCTCGACTACTTCGAATCGCGGCATCATCGTACTCTCCGACGTGTCGCGTGTGCGCATTGTCTGTTCGCTGAATACATAATTCCGAAGTTCTACTTTCCCTTCGGATTGATACCGCGATGATTCCGACGATGTATCGGGAACAATGACGATATTTTTGCCCACCATCAGTGTGTCGCGTGATTGCTGCACAGTCGTTGCCACCTGTCGCGGTTTCTCTTGACGAGGCAACTCAAACTTTCGTTTGAAATATTCTGTTGGTTCAAGCTCGGTAACGGTAAGCTTCTTGTCAAATGGGGACAGCATCAGGAATATATCGAAGCCAGCTTCGTGGAGCGAGCTGAACACTAACTTCGTTCCATCGCGAGAGACGGAGAGTTGATACACACCACTGAGTGAATTCGTTAAAGGACGATCAGTTCCTTTTTCCAGATCGCGCTCATAGATGTTGTTGATGCCATTACGGTCGGAAACATAGAGAAGCCTTTTTCCATCCGGCGATGTGATGGGGGAGGTTTCGTCGCTATTCGGATAGTCGGTAATCCGTCTGATCGTTTGTGCTCCAATATCAACCGAGTACAAATCACGTTGTTTGTAATCGAACTCCCACATCCGAAATCGACGCGATGTCATTGAGGGATGTACAAAGTCGCGACGATCCGACGAAAAATAAACGGTCTTTCCATCCGACGAGATGACAGGATCATAGTCGGAGAAAATGTCGTTCGTCAGATTCACAAGCTCCTTCGTAGAAAGGTCGTACACATAGATATCCGACTGCGGTGCTTTCACACCGATGAAGGCCATCTTGTTTCCGTCGGCAGACCAGTCCACCGAGAAAATCCCGTCTAAATCAAAACTGATTCGTTCTGTCTTACCTGATTCGACATCCACAATGGTGATTGCGTCACGCTCGCCGGACTTCACAGCAAGTGCGATCCGTTTGCCATCTGGAGACCAGGTGATGCCGGGTGTGAGGAGGTGCAACTCTTCAAAGTCAACCGTTCGCTGCCCACTGATCAGCTTGTCGAGGATCTCGCCATCAATTGCCGACATGAGGAAAACATCGAAATAGTCGTTCCGGTCCGAGATGAAGACGATCTTGTCGCCCTGGGGAGAGATGGAAGGACTTGTGTTATAGAAGTTTCCATCCTTTCGGTGGTTCGTAAGTCGGCGGGCATAATCGGATGGCTCTTCGCGTTTCGCAATATCAGGCCAGTACATAACCTTCTGCTCTTTTTGCCACCGCTCAGAAAGTTCTTCGAGTGTCAGCCCGACCGTTGACTTGAACCCCTGCTCGATGCTTCTCGCGCTGCGTATCCGGCTGAGAATCTCCGCAATCTTCTGCTCACCGTACTTGTTGGCTATGTAATACCAAAGTGATTGCCCACCGCGATAGGCGAAATAGCCGCCCAAGAATTGGATGGGAGGAAGATAATTGTGAATGGTCGCATCCCGAATGAACATGTCGGAATTCGTGTCCCACTTCAACGCCGCATACTCAGAGATACCTTCATTGAACCAAAGAGGGAGGATGAGAGGCGATCGGCTCGAGATGAGAGATTGAATGGAGCCGCCGTAGAACATGTCGTTTAACACGGCATGGACAAGCTCATGATGGATGACGTGGCGAAACTGTTGGTAATTTCCTTCGAACGGAAGCACAACACGATTCTTAAAGAGTTCGGTAACGCCGCCAATCCCTTCTTCAAGATACTCGTTGATGACGTTCGTCTGCTGGAACTCGTTATGAGAGTTGTACACAATGATCGGAATGCGATTGTTGATCTCATAACGAAAGAGTTTCTTGATCGACTCATATGCATCCTCGGCCGCAAACGCCGTAAAGGACGCAAGCTCGTATCCGTCTTGAGAGTAATAGACATCAAAGTGGCTTGTTTGGATGTATTCCCAGGCGAACCGCTTGTATTGAACTTTGCTCTTGCCAAACGGCGTTCCAGAATTCTGAGCTAATGCGCAAGCAACAGCCACAGACATTAGAACCGCAACCCAACCGAATCGCTTCATATCTCTTCCCTCCTATCAGAATTCATGATCTTCTCTTTAGAGCGTAACATAAATTGGAACCAAAATGCAAACGTGTTCCCTCACCTGCGTTCCTTTTGTTTCTTTCGAGGCTCGTGGGCCGGCTCAAGCAAAACAAAATCAATCTCCCGTTCTTCGGGGTTCACCCGAACGACTTTGACACTCACGTGATCGCCGAGACGGAATTGCTTGCCGCTTCTCTTGCCAACCAATGTGAAGTGTTTCTCATCGTACATGTAATAGTCATCTTTGAGATCACGCACATGGATCATCCCTTCGACCAGCAGATCGTTGATTTCGATGAAGAGACCAAAGTGAGTGACCCCGGAAACAACGGCTTCGAACTCATCTCCCACATGTCGCTTCATGTATTCGACTTGCATGACTTTGACAGCGGCTCGCTCGGCCTCCATTGCGTTGCGCTCCCGAACAGACGAATGTTCAGCAATGTCGGGGAGTCGCTGGATCAGTTCGTTGCGGCGCTGCATACTCACGACACGACCGTATTCCTTGAGAAGGCGGTGAATGACCAGATCAGGATAACGACGAATCGGAGACGTAAAATGTGAATAGTAATCGAAGGCAAGACCAAAGTGCCCTATGTTCCGATCCGAGTAGATTGCCTTTGCCATGGAGCGGAGAGCGACCTCATTCACTACGTTTTCAACTTCCGTACCGCGGACCTGCTCCAGCAATCGCTGAAGCGATTGCGAGCTTACTCCCGATGAAATGTCCAGTTTGTAGCCAAGTTTTTCCACAAAAACGGACAGATCACGGATGCGGTCCGGTTTCGGAACGTCGTGCACACGATACAAGAACGGTTTGATATTCTCTTCCTTTTTGGAAAGACCGATGTGCTTCGCCACGACTTTGTTCGCCAACAACATGAACTCCTCGACAAGACGGTGACTGCTCAGGCGAGCCTTCTTCATAATCTCGATGGGTCTTCCCTGATCATCAAACCGGAATTTGGCCTCAGATGTTTCAAAGTCAATGCTTCCTTTTGTCATCCGTTTCTTTGTGAGCGTCATACTGAGCTTGTGCATGGCCCGCAACATGGCAACGATTTCGTCCGGATCATTCGTAGGAGAAGTACTGTCGAGTATCTGTACGACTTCTTCGTAAGTGAATCTTCGCTTGCTGCGGATGACGGTCTCACGGATTTCATACTCTTTCACAACACCCTTCGGCGTCACCTCCATTAACACTGAATAAGCAAGACGGTCGACGTTTGGACGCAGACTGCAGATAACGTTGGAGAGATTTTCCGGCAACATGGGAACAACCATATTGGGAAGATACACACTCGTTCCCCTCTTCAATGCTTCGATATCCAATGTATTTCCTTCCCTCACATAGTGAGAGACGTCGGCAATGTGCACGCCGAGCTTGTAGTCGCCATTGGGCAACAACTCCAAAGAGACTGCATCGTCAAAGTCTTTTGCGTCTTCAGGGTCGATGGTAAAACAGATATCCTTTCGAACGTCAAGCCGTCGCTCTATCTCCTCCATCGGTATGTCGGTCGTGAGTCGTTCGGCTTCGTCCAGAACATCGCGCGGAAATGAGAGCGGGAGCCGGAATTCGCGAATGACCGAATGCATCTCAGCGCCGACTTCCCCTGCCTGCCCTAACACTTCGACAATGTGCCCTTCGGGTCGCAAGTGACTCTTTCCCCACGAATCAATCTCAACCACTACTTTTTGTCCGACGTGAGCATCGTGGAGATCTTCTTTTGCAACGGTGACCTCTGTGCCAACACGCGAATCATCAGGAACGACAATGTACACGTTACCGCTTCGCTCAAGCGTTCCCACAATCGTTTTTCGGGAGCGTTCGAGAACCCGAATGATCTCTCCTTCCGGACCTTTGTCTCCTTCGAGCTGCTTCTTGCCGGGCGCAAACAAGGAGACCTCGACAAGGTCTCCGTCCACAGCCGTTCCAAGAAACCGGGGAGCGATAAAAATATCCTTATCCAATCCTGCAACCTCAACAAATCCAAACCCCTGCCTGGTGCTCCGAAGCGTCCCCTTCAACACCGTGGGCGCATGAAGGAAGCCGTATTGTCCTTGCCGACCCCGCTTCAGTCGGTTCGATTCGTCGAGATGCTTCAACACCTTCTGCAGAACTGCAGTCTCCGCTTCGGTCTTCAAGCTAAGCCTTCGCACCAGCTCGCTTGATTTGAACAACTGGTTCGGGTAACGAGCCAGAAATGATAGGATCTTGTTTTCCATCTCTTGTAAGAGATGGTCTGTGGAGGGGGAGCTATTGTGAGTCAAAGAAGTCATTTCTATTAAAAGTTGATTCTGTACACGAGGCGTGCGCTGTTCGATTTACGTCGTTCATCAAACGTCTCAACCAGTTCATCGCGACGCTCAAGCTCAAGGATGAGATTTCTCCAGCGATCGGAATTAAGCACACTGCTCATTGGGAGCTGAATATTCACATTGGGGCCAAGACGGTCGCTGAACACCCTGCCGCCAAATCTGATAACGGCATCTCCTACTTCTCCCGTCACACGGATATCGGGGGTCTGCTCGAAACCGCCGCCATAGAAGAGCACGTCAACGGAGCGGATGACACCAAACTCTCGCCGCAAGAAATCCGAAAGTGGACCGGAAAGTACAGAAGATGTTAGTCCCATCAAGATGTTTCCACCCAGGAGGGTGCTCCGCTGTTGTTGTGAAAGCTCATCGCGGAACGTGCCGCTGATCAAGAATGCAATCGCGTCTGATTCTGAATCTCCGTCCGTCACTCGGACAAGCCGACCATCTTGCTCGCGTTCCAGACCAATTTTGACCTTCGGTTCCGATCGTGAGCCGGTGATTTCGAGAATGACAACGACCCGCTGATCTTTTGGAGTCTCTGATTGATTGGCACGAAGAAGAGCCGTTGTGTCCGGCCGGTACACGCCCTCATAGCGCGCAAGAACGTCCAACTCGGGATTAATCGGATCACCGATAAATAAGAGTTTCCCTGTCGCTTCGAATTTCTGAATAAAGTTGTAGTACGAACGATTTGTCACTTCAACCTCGCCGGTCAAGCGTGTTTGATCGTTAATTTTCGTAAAGGCGAGTCGTCCCTTTAGATCTGCAAAGAGTTCTTCATTTGTCAGGGGGTTAAAAACAAATCGAACCTGTGTAATTCCCTGTGTTTCTATGCTTAAATCGTATACAATATTATCGAGAAAGGAGGTCGACTGTGTCGTTCCGTTGTTGGAGTTATTGTCCCCGTTGGTGCGCGCCGACGGTGTTCTGGAGTTGTTGAGATCGATACCCCGCGGGGAAACAACAGATGCGAATAACGCGGCAGGTTGTGGACCGGAACTTTCTGCTGTGAGTGTATCATTGACGAAGGAGATAGAGATTGCACGATTCGGAATGATGAATGAAGCTCGCGTTGGAGGAAACGTAAGTGATGCGTTTCGAACAAATACTTCACCCGTTAAATGAGAACGGTCGAGTGAGCCGTGCCAGCGAAGTCCGCTTGGCGATGTTGCAACTGCGAGGTTCCCGTACAAGGTCTGATCAGGGCTCCGTGTGGATTCTTTCATGACGAGAAGCTGACCCACCGCTAATAGGTCGAATTCTTTCAAAGAGATTCCCTGAAGCGCAAACGTCCCTGCCAAGTTGATGGAACCATCCGTGCGATCGGTTTCCACGTTCTTGATTGTCACGTTCTCAAATCCTACACGGCGTCCGCTGGGGACAAAACGTCCGTTTAAGGTGTATTGAATGTTGAGCGGTACAAACAGGAAGCGCGCGTTGTGGACCGAGACAAATCCTTCATAGAGCGGGTCTTGCGTCGAACCCCGAATCCTCACATCGCACACCAACAGACCAGTCATGCTTGAGACTTCGTCAAAGAAGGGGTCAATCAACTCCAGCCGCACGCCCTTT
>JANONN010000226.1:0-1522 GCA_031420835.1 Ignavibacteriales bacterium
CGACATTTCCCGCTACGGTCGTGATCGCCTTCACCGAAAGCTCCGGTGAGCGCAATGCCAGGATGAGCGCTAAGGCATCGTCAACGCCGGCGTCTGTGTCTATGATGATCGGTTTGGGTGGCATGATGGTCTGGTCAAGGCGTCCTACTGGTCCTCGTCAAAAGTTGGGATGTCGGTCCTTCTCCCGTCGCGATATGACAATCAAACACTGCAATGTTCAATACTTCCAACTCGTCGTATCCGCACCGGCAGGAGCAGTCTTTCGAATTCTCTCCATCATTTTAGGCGCGTGAATTTGAACATACATCAGCCGTGAAATCCAAATCGGAGTTGAGTGATCGCCGTTCCAGCAATGCTCGGCAAGACATTCGTAGTCCACTTCAGCATCTGCCGGAGGATCCTTTAGCTCTTTTAGCACTTGCTCGGTGAGACGCACAGCATTATTGAGGTAGTAATTATCCATCTCTCCCGCGTAGAGATGGATCTTTCCACGAAGTTTCGGACCGAGCTTCGCCCAATCTCGCTTGATGATGTGGCTGAGGTCGTAGTTCTCGCGCCAATGCACTGCCACGTTCTTGTCGATCCTACCCGTCAACTTGTCCCAAATCGGTTGCGGGTAACCATTGTTTCCGACAGGAGAGTACACCGCTTCCCAGATATCCCATTGCTGGCCTGAGCGACTTCTATCGCCGATGGCAAGTTCAAACATATTGGTTTCCTCAAGCGTGGCCGTGACTTCGTTTTTGTAGTCTCTCTTGCCCGGACGCGGGGTCTTCTTCCATGGGTTGCCGATGAAGTATGCATTGTCATCTTCATAAAGATTGATCACCGTGTACTGACGGAAGTCGATCGGATCGGGACACGCTGCCCACGCACCGTTAAATTCATCCGGGTAGAACACCTGAACAGCCAACGCCTCCCATCCACCGGTCGAGCCACCATAGGTAAACCGCGCCCATCCCTGTCCAATGCCGCGGAATTGATTTTCGACATACGGAATCAACTCATACATGATCGCATCGCCGTACGGACCGAGATTGGCAGAGTTTACTGCATATGAATCGTCGTAGTACGGGTTCGCATGCTGGATTTCCATTACGATGAAACGGGGGAAGGTCGCACTCGTCCAATCCTGATACAACGTGTGGGTGTATTGCTGAACAACCTTGTTGTATCCTTCGACGCGGAATCGCTCGCTGTACTCCGGCTTCAAATTGGGATCCGGCGGAGCTTCACGGAAGCCTCCAAATGTCGGTGAGAAGTGTCCATGAAACACTGCGACCGGATAACGAGAGTTCGGATGCTCCTCCCATCCGTGAGGCAGCAAGACGTTAGCGCCCAAGTACATATCACGTCCCCAAAACTTCGAGAGTCGCTCGCTCTTGATTTTCACATGCTTGATGTATTTTGTGTCCTTCGGCGGTTCAATCGGAGGAATCTCTTGATCGAGCGCAATTTTGATAGGCTCCTTTGCCTTTGGATCAATCGCCAGCATCGCCGGTTTGCTGTAGATATTGCCGTG
>JANONN010000227.1:0-6000 GCA_031420835.1 Ignavibacteriales bacterium
CGACAAAAGTTACGCTTTCGGTCAAGGGGGCTGGTGAATTAAAGGCTGGGGATATCCAGAAGTTCACCGAAGAAATCGAGATCTTGAATCCGGATCTTCACATCGCTTCCTTGAACAAGGACGCGGAGTTCGAGATGGAGCTTCGCCTCGGTCGCGGAAAAGGGTACGTGTCGTCGGAAGAAAATAAGTTGATTGACCAGCCACTTGGGACCATTGCGATTGATTCGATCTTCACGCCCATCAAGACTGTTCGATATTTTATCGAGCCGACACGCGTTGGCGGCCAGACCGATTTTGAGAAGTTGATTCTCGAAGTGGAGACGGATGGTTCGTTGACGCCCGTTGAGGCGCTCACGCATGCAGGGAAGATCTTGCGCGATCATATTCAACTCTTTATCAACTTCGATGCGGAGCCTGAGGCCGAAAAGACGGAATCAGAAGAAGAAACAAAAGTCTCCGACATCCGAAAGAAACTCATCGTGTCGGTCGATGATCTGGAGTTGTCTGTCCGGTCGCATAACTGCTTGCGCTCCGCCAACATCAAGACGATTGCAGACTTAGTGAGGAAGGACGAAGCCGAGTTGCTCAAGTTCCGCAACTTCGGTCGGAAATCGCTCGCTGAACTTTCCGCCATCGTCGAGGAGTTGGGCCTTAGCTTTGGGATGGATGTCGACAAATATCTGAGAGACGGTAACGATTAATCTGAAGTCACGAAGTGATGGCTTCGCCAGACTTCTTCGGAGGAAGAAAGGGACTGCTCCATGCGGCATCTAAAATCAGGTCGGAAACTAAAACGAACCGCGAGCCACCGGAAGGCAACTCTTTCCTCCCTCAGCGTTTCGCTTATTCAACACAAAAAGATTCGAACGACGGTCGCGAAGGCGAAAGAGACTCGAATGGTTGTGGAGAAGTTGATTACGCGCGCCAAGAACGCCGTGCAAAAAGAGACCGGCGCAACGATGAAGGATGTTCATGCGCGTCGTATTGTCTTCTCGTTCTTACGTGATCGGCAGGCCGTCTCGACGCTCTTTAACGATATTGCTCAAAAGGTTTCCACGCGACCCGGAGGATACACGCGCGTCGTGAAACTTGGGCGGCGACACGGTGATGGAGCCGAACTGGCAGTGATCGAACTTGTCGATTACAATACAGGGCAGGAAAAAGCAGTCGCCAAACCGGCAGCAGCAAAACAACGTGCACGCAAAAAAGGAGAGTCAAAAACCCGGCCGGCCAAGGCCGAGTCCAAGCAAGAGCCTCAGGCCACATCGGCGGAATCCTCTGTTTCATCTGGATCCCAACCAAAGGATTCATCAACGAAAGCGTAGTGCTCGCTATCCTTTTGAGCTTAACAGACGAGGTGCAAGCATGCTAAAGATCAATACGGCGGAATTTCTTCAAGGTGTTGTTGATTTACGTCAGCTCCCCAAGAATGAGCTTCGTGAGATTCTCTTCATCGGTCGCTCGAATGTCGGCAAATCCTCCTTACTCAATAAATTATGCAACAAGAAAAATCTTGCGCGCTCCAGCTCGACGCCCGGAAAGACGAGAGAGATCAACTATTATATCATCAACAACGCATTCTATTTTGTTGACTTGCCGGGCTATGGTTACGCAAAAGTCCCGGAGCAAATGCGGGCAGGGTGGAAGCGGCTCATTGAGGACTTCCTCAAACGCGGCAGCCCTATTGGGCTCGCAATGCAGTTGATCGATTCGCGGCAGGAACCGACACCGCTCGATCTGATGATGATGGACTGGCTGGATTACTACGAAGTCCCTTATTTGATGGTTCTCACCAAAGCTGACAAGATGCCAATCAGTAAGTTGAAAAAGCAAATTGAAGGATATCATGAGCGCTTCCATAGTCAATTGACGGAGGGAAGTTGCAAAGGTATCGTGCCGTTCTCGATCATCAACGGCGCAGGTCGCTCCGATCTTCTCAAAATTGTCGAAGGGAACGTGAAAGTCCCTCCCCGCCAGCAGAAAGAGGCAGTGTAGCAGGTTGTTGAAAAACTCGAATGAATTGCCGCGAGCTTCAGCTCGTGGAGAAAAACTCAAAACAATCTTCTTGGGGTTTTAACCCCTTCACGTATGATTGCCGGGCTAAAGCCCCAATGTCTTCTTGGCATTGTTATCACGACCTGAAGAGGCTTGTGAAAATCATCCGAACTCATCCCCCAACCCCTTCTCTTAAAAAGAGAAGGGGAGGATGGAGTGCAGAATCGACAAGTCCCTCTCTTCCCAAGAGAGGGATTTAGGGTGAGTTCGGTGTTTTCACACAAGCTCTGAAGGTCGTGGCAACTCACGGCCGGGCATTGTCCCATTTGTTTTTCAACACCC
This sequence comes from Ignavibacteriales bacterium, assembly GCA_031420835.1. Classification (GTDB taxonomy): domain Bacteria; phylum Bacteroidota; class Ignavibacteria; order UBA10030; family UBA10030; genus JANONN01. Next base: position 2,338 of record JANONN010000227.1, read on the forward strand.
TGCTACTGGAGTGTTACCATAATTAGCTGATAATTGAGTATCTTGCATACATTCTGTCATGTATCACGTTCAAAGGAGGATGTATGCGCAAGCAAGTGTATCCAGTTAGCCTATCGAAGAAGCAACGGGACGAGTTGCTGAGCATCGTGCGTAAAGGTACACATTCCGCACGCGTCATCAACCATGCACGTATCCTCCTGATGGCGGAGAAAGGTGATCGGAACAAGGATATCGCCGAAGCACTTTCGATAACGGTAATGCCCGTGTACGCTGTACGGCGTCGTTTCCAGACAGAAGCACTCGATGCCCTCTATGATCGACCGCGCCCTGGCAAGCCCCGCAAACTTGACGGCAAAGCAGAAGCGCGGCTGACGGCGATAGCCTGCTCAGAGCCACCAAAGGGACATGTCCGGTGGACAGTACGGCTGCTGGCTGATCGACTGGTTGAATTGAATGTTGTCGATACGATTTCCCACAAAACAGTGTGGGAGACATTAAAAAAAACGACCTCAAGCCGTGGCAAAAACATCAGTGGTGCCTTGCGCAAGTAAATGGTGAGTTCCTGGCTCGTATGGAAGATCTCCTGGATCTCTATGAACAACCCTATGATGCGGACTTTCCTCAGGTTTGCTTTGATGAACGCCCATGTCAACTGATCGGCGATGTCGTGGTCCCGCTCCCCGTGCGTCCAGGGTCGCCATTCAAAGAGGACTATGCATATCGACGCAACGGCACCTGTTGTGTGATGGTGGCCGTCGAACCTCTCCGTGGTTGGCGCATGGTGCGCGTCTTCCGGCGTCGCACCAAGAAAGAATACGCCCGCTTTATGAAAGAACTGGCTCAGTGCTGCCCGCATGCCAAACGCATTCGTCTAGTGCAGGACAACCTGAACACTCACAGCGCTGGATCTTTCTATGAGGTCTTTACCCCCGACGAGGCGCATCGGTTAAAGGAGAAATTTGAATTTCATTATACACCCAAGAAAGCCAGTTGGCTGAACATGGCAGAAATTGAACTGGCCGCGCTCGCCAAACAGTGCTTGGATCGCCGCATCGGGGATCAACAAACCCTGACGCGAGAAGTTCGATCTTGGGAGCAAAAACGGAACCACCAGCGCACCACCATCTCGTGGCGCTTTACGACGAACCAAGCACGAACAACAATGGCGCGGCACTACACCGATGTCAAACAATCATCGTAACAGTCCACTAGTACGAAAAGGTGCACCGCAGAAGAACCCCGGCGATGAGTCGGGGTTTGTGCTTTTATGGCATCCATCCGTTTTGACTCTTCGCAAAGTATATCTTACCTTTTTCCGAAGTTGAGAGAGTATCGAAAAGGAGCCTCATTGAAAAAACGGCTTTTCACCCCGGGTCCCACCCCCATCCCTGAATCCGTCATGCTCAAAATGGCGGAGCCGATCATTCACCACCGAAATCCTGAGTTCCAGGAAGTCTTCGCCCGCGTCAACCAAAATCTAAAGTATCTCTTTCAAACACAGCAGCCGGTCATGACCTTGACCTGCTCTGGCACTGGCGGAATGGAGGCGACATTCGTGAGCCTCTTCTCCCCCGGCGAGTACATCATTTCCGTAAACGGCGGCAAGTTCGGCGAACGATGGGTCAACATGCCCCGCGCCTTCGGACTCAATGTCCATGAGGTTAAGATAGACTGGGGAAACGCTCCGACGGCAGATCATATCAAGACCGCGCTGGAAAAAGTCCCGCAAGCGAAAGCCGTTTACCTTACTCACAGTGAAACGTCAACCGGAGCTGCCACGGATGTGAAACTGCTCGCAAAAGTCATCCGCGAGAACTCGAACGCGCTCGTTTGCATAGACGGGATAACCTCCATCGGGGCGCTTGAGTTCAAGTTTGATGAATGGGGCATTGATGCCTGCGTGACAGGGTCACAAAAGGGATTGATGATACCGCCCGGACTTGCGTTTGTGGCACTGAGCCAACGGGCGATGCAAGCGATGAAAAGCTCGACTCTCCCGAAGTTCTACTTCGATCTGAACAGAGTGCTGAAGTCACTTGAAAACAATGATACGCCGTTTACTCCTGCTATTTCACTTATTGTTGGCTTGGATGCGGCCATGGAAATGTTAAAAAAAGAAGGGATTGAAAACGTTTGGCGGCGACATGAACAGCTCGCAGAGGCGATTCGGGCAGGAGTCAAGGCGCTGGGGATGCGACTGTTTTCGGATTGTCCCTCCTTTGCCGTCACACCGGTCTGGTTGCCCGACGGTGTCGAGTGGAAGAAATTCAACAAGATCTTAAAGAGTACGTATGGGATTACAATTGCTGGCGGTCAAGACGAATACGCCGGGAAGATCTTCAGAATTTCCCATCTTGGCTACTACGATCAGCTTGACGTCATGACAATGATCTCTGCGCTTGAGATGACTCTGAAGGAGTGTGGCCATAGGTTTGAAATAGGTTCCGGTCTGAAAGCAGCGCAATCAGTTTTCGTATCCTGATTTCGAAGAACATCACCATGAAAATCCTCATCACAGATCAAGTCGAGCAGGTGTGCGCCGATATACTCACGCAGGAAGGCTTTGATGTACACACAAAGCCCACCGTGCCGGAGGGAGAACTGAAAAACGAGATCGGCGCGTACGACGCGCTGATTGTTCGAAGCGCAACGCAAGTGACCGGGTCGGTTATTGCCGAAGCAAAAAGTCTAAAAGTCATTGGCCGTGCCGGTGCCGGCGTGGATAACATTGATGTTGATACTGCGACGCGGCGTGGCATTGTCGTTATGAATACGCCGGGGGGAAACACCATTTCAACTGCCGAGCACACGCTTTCTCTTTTGCTGTCACTTGCGCGTAATGTTCCGCAGGCATGGGATTCGCTGCGAGCAGGCAAATGGGAAAGAAAAAAATACGTCGGCACGGAATTGCACGGGAAAACGATCGGCATCATCGGTCTCGGAAAGGTTGGGCGCGAAGTAGCGACGCGGTGTCAGGCGTTTGGGATGCGGGTGATCGGGTTTGACCCGGTGCTTTCCAATGAGATCGCCGTGAAGATCGGATTGGAGTTGGTCTCGCTGAATGAAATCTACGATCGTTCAGATTTCATGAGCGTGCACACACCACTCTCAGAGGAGACAAAAGGACTCATCGGTGAACGTGTGTTTGCTCGCTGCAAAGATGGCGTTCGCATCATCAACTGTGCGCGTGGTGGCATCGTTGATGAGGCAGCCCTGCTCAAGGCACTCGAGTCTGGGAAGGTCGCCGGCGCTGCGCTTGATGTGTTTGAGCAAGAACCTCCGGGTGATCATCCTTTATTGAGGCATCCGCATGTGATTGCGACCCCCCATCTTGGTGCGTCAACTGAAGAGGCACAGGAAAAAGTAGCGCGGCAAATTGCCATTCAGGTAGCAGACTTGTTGAAAGAGCGAGGCATCGCCGGGGCGGTCAATGCCGATGTGATTCAACTTGCACTCAAGAAAGAGATCAAGCCGTTCGTTCTCCTTGCGGAGAAGCTGGGGAATCTCCAGGCGCAACTCTTAGAAGAGAATCTCAAACGTGTTACAGTGACATGTTCAGGGGCATTCTTGAGTTCAAGCATCGAGTTGATCGCGGCAGCGGTTCTTAAGGGCGTGTTCTCACGACTGATGTCTGAACCCGTGAATCTCATCAACGCCCCACTC
>JANONN010000228.1:0-4909 GCA_031420835.1 Ignavibacteriales bacterium
CGTCACGAGTTGTAAATCGTATTGGTTCAACAGATTTGATTTTGAACGGCTCGATGATGGTTTTCATGGACGTCTTGTTAGGATAATGATGATGACGCATCGCAACTGCTCAGCGTACACATTCTATGCCAGTAGAACCCCCGCCTGCCAGAGCTTGCCTGCTGAACATTCGGCAAGCAGGCATAGCGGCGGACAGGCCTACGGGGTTCTAAACTCTCTTGGTTGTTCTGAACTACAAACGTGCCCGCCGAAGGCGGGGTAATACTGACTCGTTTTTCGGAAAGACTCCGTAGGCCTGTCCGCTGCACTTCACGGAACGGCTGTTTCGTGCAGTGAAGCCGCACAAAGCATGCTTTGGCAGGCTCGCCTGAGTTCTCTGAACGTCGGCGAGCAGGCGGAAGTCGTCCCGATGTTTTACATCGGGATAACAAGAACCAAAACAGGAAGAAGGAACTCCGTCAGGAGTTCAACTTGCCCGCATCGTCTATTACCAAACGGCATTATTGACACACATGCTGAGTAGTTACACGGCAACAACAGAAGCACGGGGTGACACTAGGCTGTACAAACAGGAATGAATGGCACAACGTGCTGCAAATTCGCTTTTGCTGCAGATGGGGTAAATAGAATTTTCAGAATTTCAAAAAAGTCGTTGCATTCCAATGCCTATCTTCATAGATTTTCTCAGCGATGTCTACGTTTGAGTTTCGATGATCAAATGCACTGTTTGCTTCACAGAAAACGATCCGTTTGAGACCATTTGCCCTCAATGTGGCAGCTTCTTACAGAACCGCATACCAAACCTCAACCTCTTTGAGACCTTATGGGGAATTCTTGAATCGCCGGCAAAAACATTCCCGAAAATCACACTTGCAGAGCACAAAAATTTCTCACTCTTTCTCTTTTCACTCTTTGGTGTCAGCGTTTCGTTTACGGCCTTTTGGTACTATCAGCTCGGCAACCGTTTTTCATCACTGCCCGAGTTGCTGCTTTATGCGTTTGCGATAGGACTCGTTGGCGGTGTCGTTGTTCCGCCCATCGTTGCGCTCCCGTATCACTTTGTAGCACGTGTGTTCGGGAGAAAAGCAACATACAGGACAGCGTATTCGATACTCGCTTATTCGACCACTCCTATCGTTCTTTCACTAATTCTTGTTTTGCCGATTGAGCTTATGACATTCGGGATCTACCACTTCACTGCGAATCCTCACCCGTTTGTTATTAAGCCTGCATCCTATATTGCACTAGTGAGCTTCGATGCTCTCGTCGCTCTATGGTCGATCTGGCTTGTTGTTCGCGGAACAAAGATCGCGTACCGCATTGGATGGACAAAGTCATTCATTGCAACGATTGTGGCGGTTGCAAGCCTACTCCTCTTCGTAACTGGCATTGTCGGCCTATTGCCGTGGGGAGGTAGGATGTCATGACACGTGAGAGATTCGAAGAGATCGCGCAACACGCGTTTGACAGTCTGCCGGAGCAATTCACAGAGCGGATAGACAACGTGCAAATTGTGATCGAAGATTTTCCCGACGATCACGCACGGAGCCAGGTGAGAGCGGGAAAGCATTCATTGCTCGGCTTGTATCAGGGGGTTCCTTTGAACCATCGCGGGACGTGGTATGGCGCGGTTCCGACGGTACCCGATAAGATCACGCTCTACCAGAAAAACATCGAGGCTGTGTGCAGAACGGAAGAAGAGGTCGAGAGAAGAATTGTCGAAGTGCTCTTTCACGAGATTGGACATTATTTTGGCATGAATGAACGCGAGGTTCGTGCCGCGATGAAGGGTTTTCAATAAACCGTTGTAACTCCTATTGAGAAAAATACGCCGAAGGCGTACTGAACCCGCTACTCAGCATGCTTTCTGTCGATGCAACAGTGCCAACGTTAACCTTGAGACGTGGACGAAAAGACTATTGTGAATTGCGGAATTCGGAATTGGGATTGCGGAATTAATTCTTTGTTCTATAATCAATTCGAAATTCGACATTCGAAATTCGCAATTGGAAATGACAGCTTTCTGATTTGTTCAACAACAGGACGTTGAGCAGTTACAAACCGTTATCAATTTCCCGAAAGGTTCCTATGCCCAGAGTCATTCTTCAGATTTTGTACGAAATCAAACCGGCGCAAGTGGACGACTACCTGAGTCTTGCCAAAGAAATGAAAACACATTTTTCATCCGAACGTAGCAAGAACTATTCTGTCTATGAGCAGAAAGGGAAAAAGAACTCTTTCGTTGAACAGTTCGTCTGCGAGTCGTTTGAAGAATTTGAAACACTTGAGGACGATTTAGACCAGACAAGCGAAGAATTGGTGAACAGGCTGGAAACAATGATTGAAGGAGGGAAGGCAAAATACACAACGCTCGTCGAGCTTGAGTGAACATCTGTGGGATTAAACAAAAACGGCTGATTCGAGACCGGACATCGTCTTGAATCAGCCGTTCTCTTTCTTAGCGTGTACTAAAACTAATTCCGTCGTTCGATCGTCAATTTCGTACTCTTCGTGTCACGTCCGCGCTTAAAAACCACGTCAACCTCATCACCGGGTTTGTACTCGCCCAGCGCGTACGTATAATCGTACAAGTTCTTGATGTCCACTTTGCCGAACTTGACGATGATGTCGCCGGCTTGAAGTCCGGCTTTCGCTGCTGGACCCCCTTCCCGAACTCCAGAGAGCCTCATTCCTTCAACCTGCTCACCAAAATCGGGAATCGCTCCCGTGTAACTGCGCGAACTTCTCCCCGCCCCGGCTGCAGGAGCACGCGGAGCTTCCACTTGTACATACTGTGGCTTCTCCGGTGCGGTATTCAACTCCTTGGCGATGTTGGCAATGTATGTCACGACCTTCTGCATTCCGTCATAGTTGATCTTGTCGGTGTCATCAGAGGGTCTGTGGTAATCCGAATGTAAATCAGTGAAGAAGTGGAAGACCGGAATGTTTTTTCCATAGAAGGAAGAGTGATCGCTTGGTCCAAAGCCGTCCTTGTTCAACTTGAGAACGAAGACTGAGTCTCTATCGTGTTTGGTGACAAGCTGCTCAAATCCGGGCGAAGTGCCAATCCCAAAGACGATGAGTCTCCGCTCGTTCAATCGTCCGATCATATCCATGTTGATCATGACAACGGTGTTTACGAGTGGGAGGAGGGGATTCTTGACGTAGTGTGCCGAGCCGAGCAACCCAAGCTCCTCTGCTGCGAAGGCGATGAAGAGCAGGCTTCGCTTTAGTTCTGCGCGTCGAGTTGAGAAATACTGCGCAAGCTCCAGGAGTCCGGCAGTGCCCGAGGCGTTGTCGTCCGCTCCGTTGTGAATGGCGATCGTGTCTGGTCGCAGCGAGCCGGACCCTTCGCCACCGAATCCGAGATGATCGTAGTGAGCACCAATGACAACTACTTCGTTCTTCAGTCCTGCCTCGCTTCCCTCAATGATTCCGACAACGTTCTTCGTTGTCTCGCGTACTTCGATCACTTCCGTGTTCAAGTCAACCGACACATCCTTCAAGGACATCGACATCGGCTTCTTGGAAGAATTGATTTTGGCTTGCACTTCCTTCAGTGTTGTTCCAGCACCTTTGAGCAGCACGTCTGCATCTTGCTGCCAGATATTGACGACGAGAATTCCGGAGTTCCCCATGGATTGGTCATACGAAAGGCGGATCAGTTCGTCTTTGTCAATGTCAGCGGGACCGGTCACAAGCAGTATTGCTTTCGCTCCGAGTTCACGCGCTTTGTTCGCCTTATAGCGAAGTGAAGCAAAGAAGCCGAATTCACTGTGCTGATTCTCTCCTTCGGGATGATATCGAAGGAGCAGCACAGCCTTATCTTTCACATCAATCCCTGCGTAGTCATCGTACTGCTTGTCAGTCGCCGTAATGCCATAGCCTACAAAGACGACCTCACCCTTGTACGAGCCGGTCGCCGAAAAACCGAGTGGACGGTAGTCAGTATCAACTTTCAGAGTTTTCTTCTGTTTCCCGGTTGTAAGGGTGAGAGAGTTGTTCTTTCCTAGTTTCACACCTGAGACGAACTCAAATGGTTGGAAGAAAGATTGATTGATCGGACTCAATCCGTATGCCTTGAATTCATCGGCAATGTACTGAGCCGCCTTTTCGGCTCCTTTTGAGCCACCCCGTCGCCCTTCTAACTCATCCGAGGCAATGAAACGAAGATGATGCTGAAGTTCCTGAATCGTGATATCCGGGTTTCGTTGAACTTGCCCCAGGAGAAACAGAGGAGCGCAAAAGAAGAGAATAAGAAATTGTCTCATGGTGATACTCCTTAGTATGTGTCGTGTGAGTTAGTCACTGAGGTTAAGCAAAATGAAAAAGAACAAACCGTCATTCCCGCATGTCTTAGGCGGGAATCCCCGCCTGCGTCGGGCAGGTATAAAATGGATGCCCGATTCACCCCGTGAGATAGCCAAATGAAAACGAGAGGTCATGACGTTTGAACAATTATCTCACGGGGTAAAAGCATGCGGGCATGACATCCTTATTTTATGAGGCATGATTCTCGGCTTGCGTAACATCACTTATTCAATCCATTCTGCAAGGAACACGTTAAACTCGTAACGTCCTTTTGCATTCCGGTCGGAGACGAAGACGAGTTTCTTACCGTCTCGCGTGAACATTGGAAATGCATTAAACCCGCCGAAGGTCACCTGTTGGAGATTTGTCCCATCAGTATTTATGATGAAGAGATCAAAGAAGCGCCCTCGCGGATCCTTCATGTTCGATGAGAAGATGATCCGTTTATTGTCGGGATGGAAGATCGGAGCGAAGTTCGCAGTGCCGCTGTTCGTCAGTTGCCGTTTGTTCTTTCCGTCAGCGTCACAAATGAAGATCTCCATCTTGCCGGGCTTCACGAGTTCTTCCGCTAGGAGTGACTTGTATTCAGCAATCCCCG
>JANONN010000229.1:0-1622 GCA_031420835.1 Ignavibacteriales bacterium
TCCGTCAAGCTTTGTGCCTGAGTTCCAGTCCGTTAGTCCGCACACGGAAAAGGAGGGATGGGAAACATGAAAACACTTACATTCGCAATTTCGATTGTTCTTCTTGGCTTCGGTACCTGCGAAGTTACTGAGAGCGATGAAGATCTCACGCTGCGTTCTTCTGTTGCTTCTGCAAAAGTTACAAGCCAATCAACATCTCAGATCTCTTTTGTGGCAAAAGCTAGTTGGCATAACGGCTGCGGCAGGTTCAGCAGTGCCGATGTCATTCAGAATGCATCATCGTTTTTGATCACAGTTTTCGGAACACAGAAGAAGAATGCTGTCTGCACGGATGCATTCATTGAATTCGATGCGCCAGTCACCATCCAAGTTCCTGTAAGTGGAACGTACACTTTCAAATTCTGGCGCACGGACACAACAAGTTTTGACACAACATTTGCAGTCCAGTGATTTGCATGATCCGTGTGCCGCCTAACCGGTTTATCTCGTTCCCAAACTCCCGTTTGGGAACGCAGAGCAGAAAGCCCTTTCAGTTTCTCCAGAGTGCTCTGTTGTTGAAGCAGAGCTTCTGGTATGGCGTTCCCAATGAGGACATTGGGAACGAGAGAAATTCCGCGAAACGGTTGCGAATTACGGCTGGAGGGTGCGTCCCGACGTTCTGAGGCTTTGCGCGTAGTTGCGAATCCATTCAAGATAGAGGTCGCCACCGACAATGAAGGTATCATTGTGATCGGCTCCGGGGATCTCGTGGAAGGCTTTCGGGTTGTTGGCGGCAAAATAAAGCTGTTTGCCAAGACTTTTCGGAACGATAGCATCGCGCTCGCCATGCATCACAAGAAGCGGTAAGTGGATCTTCTGGATCTTCTCGATCGAGTTGAATTCACTTCTGATAAAGAATTGCACCGGTAGGAATGGATACACCGCCCGCGCCATATCTTTTGCCGATGTGAATGTCGCTTCAAGGATCAATCCATCGGCTCGACGGTGGAGTGCGACATCAACGGCAACGGCGCCACCTAAGCTTGTCCCGAAGAGAATGATTGGCAGAGAATCAACTCCCTGAATTCTCACCGCCGCATCGAATGCCGCTCGCCCGTCTTTGTACACGCCATCTTCATTCGGTTTTCCTTCGCTCAAACCGTAGCCACGATAGTCATAGATGAATGTGTTGAGTCCGGCGTGTTGAAGTCGTCTGAGAAGTTCATGCCGGTGCGAAATGTTGCCTGCATTTCCGTGCGACATCACGAGTGTGGCAATGGGGTGTTGAGACGGCACGAACCAGGCGTGGAGCTTCACGCCATCCTCGGTCGTGAACCAATGATCGTTCGCTCGAATCGCCTGCTGTGCAGGGAGATATTCGTTTTCTTTGTACGGGTAAGGGAAGTAGATGAAGCTTTCTTCGAAGATCATGAGAACGATGGACCAGAAACCGATCGCGACGACCAGAGCGATCAGCACGGAACGGATGAATCGCTTGATGCGGAGACCGTTTTGTTTCACTCTGACAACGTACGGAATGAATCCGCAAAACTCAATTGGGTTGGAGGAAGTTGTTTCTCGAAGGATGGTCGTCTATATTGTAGTGGACCGCAACATTGATTCCGATGGTGAAAAGCTTTCCA
>JANONN010000230.1:0-6636 GCA_031420835.1 Ignavibacteriales bacterium
CGTACCGAAGGCTCGAGGGGGTTCAGCATGATCTCACCCGTGTGAATGACATTGTGCGTGAAGTGCAGAAAGCGGTGAACTCGCTTGAGCGCCAGGCGCAAAAAGCTGAGCGCTACAACGAATACGCGAAACAATTGCAGAACCTTGAAATTGAGCTGTTCGTGCGCGAGTATCACAGCATCATGTCGAAAATAAAGCCGCTCCGTGAGCAATTAAATGTGACGGTTACTGAGAAGAATCGCATAGACGTCGAGCTTAATCAAGAAGAAACTTTGCTTGATGTACTTCGCACCGAATTGGCCGAGTTAGAAGAACGAAGCGCAGTCACGCAAACAGATCTATCAAATCAGCAGTCTGTAATTCATGAACTCGAACAGCGTATCGCGACCATTGGGGAGCGTCGCAAGTCCCTTCTGGCCAACATCGAACGTTACGAACGAGAGAAGATCGATCTGCTAAAGCAACGGGAAAAACTCGAGCAGCGGCAAGAGGAACTGCTGGCGAAATTGCAGAACGTTCGCGACTCCATCGCCAAAGGTGAGGAGAACTATACCGCACGAAAAGCGGAGCTGGACGTTTTCGAACGCCAGCTTGAGGCAAAGAAGCAGAAACTCAAAGAACGTCGTGACCACGTCATGGCGCTTCTTCATGAGGTCGCAGAGTTGAGAAATCGCGAGAACCAGACTAAAGCGAGAATCGAGAACATCAATGGGCGGATCGACTACATCGGCGAAGAGAACGTCAATTATCAGAGTGAGATCGAAAAGAACGTACAACTTGTGGTAAAACTCTCTACTGAAGATCGTGAGTTACGGCGGCGGTTTGCAGAAGCAGAAGTTCGCACACACCAAGTTGAGAATTTCAAACTGAAACTGCAGAAGGAAATCGAGCAACTTCGTAACAAAGAGTCGGAGTTGCGGACGGCACTTGAAGGGAAAAAAGCAAAGGTAGATTTCCTGAAAGGCCTTGTCGAGAGTTACGATGGATACTCTGAAGGAGCTCGATATCTCATCAGTAGTGATGAGTGGAAGCATCGAATCGAATCCACCGTCGGGGAAGCCGTAGTGGTTTTGCCGGAGTATCGCATAGCCATTGAAGCGTCGCTCGGCGAAGCCGCTGGCTTTATCATCGTGCAGACGGCGGAGCAAGCATATGCCGCCATTGAAACTCTGCGGCAGCGTGAAAAAGGGAAAGCGACGTTTATTTGTCTTGATCGAATTCCGATATCAAGCGACCATCGGCGTAGATTCGCGGGTGACGGGATCATTGGGTTGGCATCCGATATTGTTCGTGTTGATGCTCGTCATGAACGTCTCTTCCGTTTCCTTTTCGATGGAACGTTGATCGTGAAAGACATAGAAGCGGGCACGAAGGCCCTGGAAGTCGATCACACTCTTCGATGCGTCACCGTGGATGGCGAGGTTGTTACCGCACATGGTATCCTTCGTGGTGGAAGCAAGCGACAGGATGAAGGAGGACGCATCGGTAAACGATCGCAACTGGAAGAGCTAAGCCGGGCTATTGTCTCCATCGAAAATCAACGAGCTGAACTTTTGCGTGAAGTAGCGGTGAAGACGGGGGAATTGGAATCCATTGATCTAAAGCGACTGGTCGATGAAGCAAAGGCGATCGAGCAGCAAACGACGTCTGTGGAAGTTAGGATTGCGACGGTTGAATTCGAGAAGAAACGCGCTCAGGAGACGATAGAACGCAACTCCACTGAAGCGGCACGCTTGAAAGAAGAGATCGGAAATCTCCGGCAGGAATTAGATCGACTTCAGCCAGAAGTACAACAACTCGAGCACCAGAAGGATGAATCGGAGCGTTTGGTGGTAACAACGACAGGCGAGCTTGAGACTATGGAGGAACGTTGGAACGAATACTCGCGCATCGCGAACGAGGCGAACGTCCAATTGCTTACGCTGAGGTCCGAAGAACGATCGCTTCAGCAAGACATTGAGCATGCCACGACAACCATTGAATCGCTTTCGAACACATTTGCCCAACGGACGGCGGAGATCGAAGCAGGGAAAGAAGAGCTTGAACGCACGGCGGTGGATGTCAAGGAAGCTGAGCGCACTATAGAGATCGGACGGAATGAGTTTCAAGCATTGAAGGAAAAGAAGAGCACAGCGGATCAAGAAGTGGCGGGACGACGTTCGCAAGTTCACCAAATTGAATTCAAGTTGAAAGATGAACGACTCCGTCATGAGGGAACACTCAAGGCGGCGCACGATCTGGAATTTAAGATGCAGGAACTTGCAATGAAGGCAGATACGTTGAAGTCGCGCGCAACAGAGGAATACGAAATTGACCTTGAGGGGCAAACGATTGAGGAGGATCCCGCCTCAGCGGGATTTGATTTCAACTCAAAGCGAGAAGAAGTCCGCCAGTTGAAAGAGAAGTTGCGAGCGATGGCTCCGGTCAACTTCGCTGCTTTCGATGAATACAAGAGCGAGAAAGAGCGATTGGATAACGTGGTCATGCAACGTGACGATTTGCACGCGGCCGAAAAGAATCTGATGGATCTGATCGAGGAGATAAACACCACAGCACAAAAGCAATTCCTTGAAACCTTTGAGAAGATCCGGGAGTACTTCATCTCCACGTTCAAGGGATTGTTTGACGAAGGCGATGAGTGCGATCTGAAGCTCGAAGAGGGTGTTGACCTGCTCGAGGCACGCATTGAAATTGTTGCGAAACCGCGTGGGAAGAGACCGACTTCGATTGACTTGCTCTCTGGCGGAGAAAAAACGCTCACCGCTATCGCACTTCTCTTCGCCATTTATCTCGTCAAGCCCAGTCCGTTCTGTATTTTGGATGAGGTTGATGCGCCATTGGACGATTCGAACATTGACCGCTTCACCCGTATCCTCAAGAGATTCTCAGACAACACACAATTTATCATAGTAACACACAACAAGCGGACAATGGAGTCTACGAACGCGCTCTACGGAGTTACGATGGAAGAGGAGGGTATCTCTAAGCTTGTGTCAGTACGCTTCAATGAATCGGTTCCAACCGGGTAATTATGTTTCGAGTATTCTCTGATTTTGATGGAACGATATCGACGGACGATATTGGCAACGTACTGTTTCGACGCTACGCCGGAGAGGCAGCGGTTGAGATCGTCCAGCGATATCTGGCAGGCGAGATTACCGCTCCGGAGTACTACCTCGCTGAATGCAATGCCGTTAAGAATCTCTCACGAACTGACCTTCACGAACTCGTTGACCAGTGTTCGATAGATCCTTCGTTCAAAGAGTTCGTCGAGTTGTGCCGCGTGCATGAGGTTCCACTCACTATCCTAAGCGACGGATTCGATGTGTATGTCGAGCGCTTTCTTGCTCAGCACGGATTGGGTCATCTCCGCTACTTTGCGAATCATCTCGACTTCGTAACTGAAGGAAGTGCCACGAGGATCGTCCCGTCGTTTCCTTACACTGACTCGGAATGTCCAAGATGTGCCCACTGTAAACGGAATCATCTCCTCACGCTCTCCGGGGATGACGATGTGCTCATTTACATCGGCGATGGATACTCAGATCGTTGTCCCGTTCGCTATGCGGATATAGTCTTTGCGAAGCGAGGCTTGATTCGATATTGTCAGGAGCAGAACATCACCTATCACGAATTTAGAACGTTTGCTGACGTTATTGTGAAAATGAAACAAGTTTTCCAAGAGAAGCGCGTCAAACAAAGACGTGAAGCAGTGCATGCTCGCCGTGCGCTCTTTATGGAAGGTTAGTCGAGGTATTCTGTGTCGGATGTTCGTCAATTCATCTTCAAGTATCGAAGCTATACACCGTTTCCGTTTCTTATCGTCATGTTCGGCTATGCCGAGCCAACGACGTCTATGATCATGGCAGGTGGGCTTGTAGCGCTGCTGGGAGAGTTGCTCCGGTTCTGGGGAGTTGCGTATGCAGGGGCACTCACGCGCGTCACTGGAAACGTTGGTGCACCAGACTTGGTTGTCGCCGGGCCATTTGCTTATTTGCGCAATCCTCTCTACGTCGGAAATATGTTGCTCTACGTCGGACTCGGCATCATGGCAAATGCGCTCATGCCCTGGCTTGTGCTCGTGACGGGGATCTACTTTTTTGTTCAGTACAGTTTGATCGTTTCGCTCGAAGAGGAGTTTTTGGAGAAAACATTTCCGTCGGAGTTCGCCGACTACAAGAAGAACGTTCCGCGATTCTTCCCGGGCTTCACTCCGTATGTTGCGGTTGCACCAACGAGTCAGAATGCAGATTGGAAAGGCGCTCTGCGGTCAGAGCGTCGAACATTGCAGGCAATTCTCGTGGTTTCCATCATTCTTTTTGTTCTTTGGTATAGGACGTGAGCGTGTCTCATCGTGTCATGATCATAGCGGGAGAAGCTTCAGGCGATCTCCATGGCTCTGGTGTGGTTCGTGAGCTGAAACGTCTCGATCGATCGTTGGAGATTTTCGGAGTTGGAGGCGACCGCATGCGACAACAAGGGATGGACTTGATCTATCATATCCGGGAGCTCTCCTTTATGGGATTTCTGGAAGTGGTCAAACACCTTCCCGTCATCCGCTCTGTCGAACGCACGTTGACGACTTTGCTCGATCTGAAGCACCCAGATGTTCTCGTGCTGATTGATTATCCCGGATTCAATCTCCGGTTCGCGCGCATTGCAAAGAAGCGGGGGCTCAAAGTTGTTTATTACATCAGTCCACAGGTATGGGCGTGGCATCGCTCGCGAGTGAAGAAGATGAAGGCTGTGGTGGATACGATGCTTGTGATCTTCCCTTTTGAAGAGGAGCTCTATCGCCGTGAAGGAATTGATGTCGAGTTCGTCGGCCATCCTCTTCTCGAAGTTCTGGAGACTGGTCTTGATCGTGTGGGATTCTTCAAGCGCTTCGGCATTCCGCCAGGCAAGAACATTCTCGCATTGATTCCCGGGAGTCGAACGCAGGAGATTCATAACATCTTCCCCGCGATGCTCGGTGTGGCACGAAAACTCCAACAAGAGTTCGATCTTGAAGTTGCCATCAGCGTTGCCCCCACACTTGATCAGCATTTTTTCGAGACCATGTTTGATGTGTCCGGATTCCACCTCATCAAGAATGCGACATATGAGTTGATGGAGAGCGCACACTTTGCGTTGGTTACCTCCGGGACGGCAACGTTGGAGACAGCATGTTTTCAAACGCCGATGTTCGTTGTGTATAAGACATCATGGTTCACGTATCTTCTGGGGAGACTGCTGGTGAGCGTGAAGAATATCGGTCTCGTCAACATTGTGTCGGGGAAGCAGGTTGTGCCCGAGTTCATTCAACACCGCGCCAACGTCGAAACGATGACCCGAGCAGCTCGAACGCTGCTCAGCGACCAATCCACGTTGGATGCCATGCGAGAAGAGCTTTCAACGATCAAGGGTAAGTTGGGTACGACCGGTGCATCACAAAGAGTCGCCGAACGCATCTTGAAGTGTATCGAACAGTGAAGCCCATCAGAGCGTTCTTGCCGTTGTCGTGGTTGTATGCGTTTGGTGTGGCGGTTCGCAATTGGCTTTTTGATGTTGGTATTCTTTCAAGAGAGCGCGTTGCATGTGCTGTGGTCTCTGTCGGAAATGTAGCGGCGGGTGGTTCTGGCAAAACGCCGTTTGTCATCTGGCTTGCATCGCGGTTTAAGCAACAGGGGCGTAAGGTCGCCATTCTCAGCCGCGGGTATGGAAGAGCCAGCAAAGGATATTTACTTGTGAGTGATGGAACCGGCCCCTGTGTCCCGGTTGAAGATGCGGGAGACGAAGCGATTGAAGCAGCATCGAAGCTTGCTGGAGTCATTGTCGCGATCGATGAACAGCGTGTCAGGGGAGCGAAGAGACTGATTCAGGATCATGGGGTTGATGTAATAGTGCTGGATGATGGATTTCAACATCGGTATCTCCACCGAGATCTCGATCTGGTGCTTGTTCCAGCAACGGGGATGATTTCGAAACGCTTGCTGCCCGCTGGAATGTTGCGTGAGCCTCTATCGTCGCTTAGTCGTGCTGACATTCTGGTTGTTACGCGATGTGAGCGTGCCGACGAAGCCGAACGAATTCGGCAGGAGCTTGAGTTTAAGAAACCCGTTGTTGGAGTGAAGACAGAAGCGACCTCGGTTGCCTCGTTACAAACCGGCGAGCGTCAGTCGCTAAGTGCAATTGATGGAAAGAAAGTTCTCTTGCTTTGCGGTATTGCAAGCCCCGATTCGTTTGAAGCGACGGTGAATGCTTGTGGAGTGCAAATCGTTGATCGGCTACAATTCCCAGATCATCACTGGTTTGGGTTGTCGGACATCAAGCAGATTCATGATAGGTTTAGAAGTTCAGGGGCTGAGTTCGTTCTGACGACAGCAAAGGATTCAGTTCGAATGAAACGGAATCCGGATCGATGGAGTTTGCTCCCAATTATGGTCGTTGAATCAGAAAGCAAGATTCTCATCGGAGAAGAAATCCTGGACAACATGCTGGAGCAAGCGATTCAGAGATGAGTGGCATGGCGCCAAAGTTTACGGGATCGAAGAATATCTCGCTTGGCGTTGAGATGGAGTTGCATTCGGTATCGGAATCTCTTGTCGAAGAATTTCGACAAGGGAAGTCACTGAATAGCGGGAGTAAATCGGAATG
>JANONN010000231.1:0-6315 GCA_031420835.1 Ignavibacteriales bacterium
TTCATGCCTCACTCCCTTCGCGAAAATGACGAACTACGGAGTTGATGACGTGAGAAAGAACGTCTCCATGATGTGGAATTTCAGAAACGGTGTGAAGTGAGTCTACGGGTAACTACTCAGCGCTATGAATGTGTCAATTACGTGGCAAATAAACAGGCCGCTCCTATCGGAGCTTGAATGGTTTCTTTTGTTAGAATCTACAAACAGAACGCACCTACGGTGCTTTTCCCATCATCGAATGAAGTGAAAAGTCCCGGTAGGGACGAACTGTTTATAGAAAAAGCGTACCAAAATAAGTAGAGCTCCATCGGAGCGACCTGCAAATACTGCTTTGGCAAGGCAACACCCTTTGCTGAGCAGGTACGTCTACGGAATAACATGTCGACACAGCAAACAAACGCAGAACAATCCACCTGGACACCCACGAACCCTCAGTACGACCCAAACAAGCCGATGCAAATCGGAGGGCAGGCCGTGATGGAAGGAGTCATGATGCGCGCGCCCGGGTCGGTTGCCACGGCCGTGAGACGGGCGAGCGGGGAGATTGTCGTGAAGCAAGAGACGTTTCGGTCGCTTGTCGAGCGATTCAAGCTGCTGAACATTCCGATTGTCCGCGGAGCAATCGGGCTCGTTGATATGATGTATCTTGGAATCAAAACCTTGAACTGGTCTGCCGAGATCGCCATGATGGATCTTGAGATTGAGGAGTCTAAGAAAAAAGGGAAGACGAACGGTCAAGAGAGTACGCCGAAGAAGCAAAGCACCGTGGCGTTAGTCGCAACGCTGGTGGTGGCCCTTGCGTTCGGCATAGCGATCTTCTTTGTGACGCCGCTCGTTGTGACAACGTACGTCTTTCAGATCGAGCAGAAGGCGTTCGAGTTCAATCTGACCGCAGGCGTCATCAGAATCTTCATTCTTCTCTTGTATCTTGCCGGTATCTCTTTCATACAAGACATCAAGCGGTTGTTTCAGTATCATGGAGCTGAGCACAAAGCAGTTTTCACGTTCGAGCTAAATGGAGATCTTGTTCCAGAAGTGGCGCAACGTCATACGAGGTTCCATCCCCGGTGTGGCACAAGTTTTCTTCTCATCGTGATGTTTGTGGCGATTCTCTCGTTCAGTGTCCTAGACATTTTCCTCATAAAGTGGTTGGGGGAAATGACCCTCTTCATTCGTTTGGTAACTCACTTGCCATTCATTCCTGTCGTTGGCGGAATTTCGTATGAGATCATTAAGTTCTCCGCGAAGCATAGCGCGACATCGTGGGGTCGGGTTGTCGTTACTCCGGGACTCTGGCTTCAGAAAATTACGACCAAAGAACCTGAAATCCCACAGATCGAAGTTGCCCTTGTGGCCCTTCGTTGTGCTCTCGGGATCGAGGACGCTGCGAAATATCCCCTGAGGAACTTGCCCGAGCTTGCTGCGGTTTCCCCCGATCACATAGACACCATCGGCGTGCGTTAGGGGCAGTATTCCTCCACTTGAATCACTTCGATTCTTATTCCTTCACTTTATGAATTCTGATCATGTTTGATAAGCTTGAAAATATTCTGCAACGTTTTGCTGAGATTCACGCACTCATGTCAGACCCCACCGTCATCTCGAATCAAAATCGTTTTCGAGAGCTTGGGAGGGAACTACGCCTGCTCGAGCAAGTTGTCAAGACGTTCGAGAGCTACAAGAAGGTCAAATCCAACGTCGAAGGGAGCCGCGAACTTCTCGATTCTGTTTCTGATCCTGAGATGAAGGCACTTGCTCAGGAAGAATTCGATACATCGCGATCGGAGTTATCTCGCCTCGAAGAAGAGTTGAAGTTGCTGCTGGTGCCGCGCGATCCGAACGACGACAAGAACTTCATTATGGAAATCCGTGGAGGAACCGGTGGCGAGGAGGCCGCACTGTTTGCTGCCGATTTGTATCGGATGTACACACGATTCGCCGAGCAGAAGTCGTGGAAAGTTGATCTCTTGGATTGGAATGAGACTGGACGCGGTGGATTCAAGGAAATAACCTTTGCGGTATCGGGCGATGGCGCGTATGGCGTGATGAAGTTCGAAAGCGGTGTGCATCGTGTCCAACGGGTTCCGGAAACAGAAGCACAGGGGCGTGTTCACACATCCGCCGCCTCAGTGGCGGTGCTTCCGGAGGTGGAGGATGTGGAAGTGGAGATCAATCCTGCCGACCTCGAATTCACCTCCTACCGCGCGGGGGGAAAAGGTGGACAGAACGTCAACAAAGTGGAGACGGCTGTTCGAATTACCCACAGGCCATCGGGTATCGTCGTTACGTGTCAGCAGGAACGCTCGCAGTTTCAGAATCGTGAGCGGGCGATGAAAATGTTGCGGGCGAAGTTGTACGAGATGAAGATGGTCGAACAGCAGCAATCCGTATCCGCGCAAAGGAAGTCCATGGTCAAGAGTGGGGACCGGAGCGACAAGATTCGAACGTACAATTTTCCGCAGAACCGCGTTACCGACCATCGGATCGGCTTAACTCTCTATAACCTCTCCAACATCATTGATGGAGACCTTGATGGACTGATCGAGGCGCTTAGGATTGCAGATCGAACAGAGAAGTTGCAACAGGCTGCTGTGTAACGTGTTGTGTGTCGCTGGCTACTTCTTAACGTCCAGACTTCTTACTCTTCCAAAAAAGCCTCGAAGGAGTTCTTCGCTTTCCTTATCACACACACCCGGCACAACGTGAACGCGGTGATTCAGTCGTCGATCTTCAACAATATTGTACAATGTTCCGCAAGCGCCAGCTTTCGGATCGAAGGCGCCGAATACGAGCGTTGGAATTCTTGCCAGAACAATCGCCCCCGCACACATGGGGCATGGTTCGAGAGTAACGTACATGGTGCATTTGTCCAACCGGCGTGATTGAAGGTGCCCCGCCGCCGCTGTGAGTGCAATCATTTCGGCATGGGCTGTTGGATCCTTCAAACGTTCGATCTGGTTATGGCCGCGCCCGATGATCTTCCCATCATAAACCACAACTGCTCCGACCGGCACTTCATCCTGTTCGAAAGCTTTCTCAGCCTCTCGCAGCGCCTGTTTCATCCACTCTTGATGTATTTTCATGATTGTCATCTGCCGCGAGCGTGTTCTCCAGATCGTACGCCTTGGATTTCGAGAAATCGGAAAGTGTTTGAAAGATTCTCTCTGCGGCGGTTTGAACTTGCTTGAGCGGTTCCTTTACTTCAGGTGAGTCCTTTGCTGCCCGCTCGGCTTTTTGCAAGTACGCGAGGAGGATCGTCAACGGGTTGTTGAGGTCGTGCTGGAGCTTCCGAACAATTTCTACCATGGAAGTAATTTGAGCTTGTCTTAGTTGAATGTCCTGTTCATCGCGAAATCGAATTCTCTCCTGCTCCTGAAGTTTGGAGCGGTATTGAATGATCTTGATCAACACCCATGCAAGGAGCCACATCCAAAGAAGTGTATCAAACTGCTTGAGGTAGTCGAACGCATCGAGCGCCGACTTCTTGGTCTTTTGGAACAAATCAAACGTTGTGAACAAGAAATACGAGAAGATGATGACGCCCGCAACCACCGCTGGATAACGGGAGAGGAAAGTTTTGGTTTTTTGTAGTAGTAGTTTGGGGAGCATATCAGAAGAATTCTCGCGGTAAAGGAGGCCCGCTGTTTGGCGAAGGCGGAGAACCCCCAGTTGAATCCTGATTTCAGGGGGGACAGAAGAGAAAACTCATTCTTTCATTTCGTCCCGCCACAAAACGGCGGGATACAAAAAGCGTACATTCCGCACTTTGCATTCCGCATTTGAGTTGTGCGCCCGGAGGGAGTCGAACCCCCAACCCTCAGATCCGAAGTCTGATGCTCTATCCAGTTGAGCTACGGGCGCAAAGCCTCTTTCTCGATCCCGACTAGAATCGTGTCGGGATCCTCAAAATTACATCGACTCGCAAAAAGCGCTCGTCGGTAATTTTGGGAGCTACGGGCGCAATTAGAATTGTGGATTTCGGATTGCGGAATGCAGCCGAAGGTGGAGAACCCCCGTTGAATCGTGATATCAGGAGAGTACGAAAGAGAAAATTCAGTCTTCACTCCGCATTCCCCATTCCGAATTCCGCATTTGGAAGTGCGCCTGAAGGGAGTCGAACCCCTAACCCTCAGCTCCGTAGGCTGATGCTCTATCCAATTGAGCTACAGGCGCAGTTAAATCTGAAGATGCTTCTTCAAGTCTTTCCGATCCCGACAAGAAACGTGTCGGGATCCTCAAAATGGCAACTCCTAAGTAACTCAATCGTGAGTTACTCTTTTTGAGAAAAATTCGCCGCAGGCGTACTGAACGCGCTGCTCACTGCAATACGTTCCTGCCTGCCGAAGTGTTCGGCACGCAGGCAGGCGCAGGCCATTTTGGGAGCTACAGGCGCAAGAACGATTATTCGCTCACTAATATAGCCAAAAAGGCCACCTGCTGCAATCTGAAACTTCAATCAGCTATCGCGGCGACTTCTCCTTTCCACCAAGTGTTGTCTGAGTACTCGATATAGTGAATCTCAACACGCGCCTTCTTTGCCTTTGGATGATTTCGCAACGTGAGGATTGTAGTAAAATCCTCCTCTGCCTCGATAGGAATTCTTGTGGTGGCTTGAAACACATGATCGCGTCCTTTTGATCCAGATTGTGGATTCCCCCTTTCGTCAAAGCTGTACACTTTCACCTTAACAAGATCGATCTTCTTTTCCGTGAGGTTCAGAATTGTGAGCTGAACCTTCGGAGGTTGGCCTCCCTGAAATGTTGCCGAGAGTAAGGCGATTGGAACTCGTTGTAATTCGGACGACTTCTTCAGCCCTGCTACAACGTCAGCTCTTAGCTTATCCCGTTTCTCAAGAGACTTTCGCTTGGCCGTTTCAACCTTGATGGCTTCTCTGTCAATATAACGAGAAGTAATATCAACACCTGATGCGAGATGCACGATCTTTGTGATTGATCGGTTGTCGAGCTCGAGTGTGTCCCCATCTTCGATTTGGACCTTCGTTGTGAGAATCTCCCCACGGAGGATGCGACAGTAGAGCGAGTCATCGTCCGTGATCACAACCATCTCTGGTTTGACGGTTTGCACCCGGTCGGTACCCGCGCAATGGAAGGAAAGGAATGTGAAAAGTAAGCCGATATAGATCTGGAATCGCATAAAATGTGCACAGAAGCTATGAAAAAATCGCGGGAGTATCAATGAAAGTTCTCCTTGGGCCATCGGTTGTTAGTATGATGAACTAACTCCGGCTATGGAATTTCGCCTTGTGGTTCTTGAAAAACTTCCTGATATATTATGGATAACAATTACTATCCTTGGAGGCTCCATGTCAAAGATTCCAAAACGCTTTCTCGATTTTGTCGACGACTATCCAAAAGTTGCTGATGCATATGAACGACTCGGCAAAGCGATACATCAGGAAGGACCGCTTGATGATACAACCCGCGCGTTGGTAAAGTTTGCAATCTCGGTAGGTGCGCGACTTGAAGGGGGAGCGCATTCACACATTCGCAAAGCCTTGGAAGCAGGCGTGATGAAGGAAGATCTTCAGCATGTAGCGCTTCTTGCCATTCAGACGATCGGATTTCCCTCTGCGATGGCGGCAATGAGCTGGATTGACGATGTCGTCAAAGGAAAACCAAAGAAGAAACGATGAAGCATTCGGAAATCGTTGGGGTGGTTCTTGCGGGGGGACAGAGCAGGCGGATGGGGATGAATAAAGCACTCTTTCTGCTCAACGATCTTCCCATGATCCAAATCGTCGCGGATGTTTTGCGGAATATGTTTGAGCGGGTGATTGTTGTCGCTGACAATCGATCAGATTACGAATTTCTAAGCCTCCCCGTTTTCCCCGACGTTTTCAAGAGCAGCGGACCACTGGGCGGTATTCATTCAGCCTTCCGACATATCGAAGCTGAAGCTCTTTTTTTCTCTGCTTGCGATACACCCTTTATCACGCAAGCGCTGATTGAGCATCTTGTCAGGCAGGAATCTCATCCTGTCTGTGTTGCGTCAATGAATAGACGCGTTCATCCCCTCCCGGGTCTCTATCGGAAGGAAATTGTGCCGGAGCTTGAACGGAGCTTGGCTTCGGGGGATCGAAAGCTCGTCGAGTTTCTCCAGCGAGTTGGCGCGGCAATCGTTCCCATCACTCCTGATCTTCCTTTCTACCAACCTCATCTTTGTGCGAACATCAACGAACCGAAGGATTACGAACTGGCCAATGATACTTCAAGTACGGGATTGTTTCCGTCCGTTGGCAAAGACTGATTGCTCAGCTTTGTCAACTAAAACGTCACATGTGCAGTAAGATATCCC
>JANONN010000232.1:0-6406 GCA_031420835.1 Ignavibacteriales bacterium
ATCGTGGCGCAAAGGTCGTTGCGGCGGCGCTTCGCGATGCTGGTATGGAAGTAATTTATACTGGATTACGAAAGACTCCAGAAATGATTGTCGGGGCGGCGTTGCAAGAAGACGTAGACGCCATCGGGATCAGTCTTCTTAGCGGTGCCCACATGACGATCTTTCCGAAAGTCCTCGATATAATGAAAGCGAAGGGTCTGGATGATGTATTGCTGTTTGGCGGCGGGATTATCCCAGAAATTGATATCAGGGAACTTGAAAAGTTGGGAGTCGGGAAGCTCTTCACTCCCGGCGCTTCAACTGTCGAGATCGTTGATTACATCAAGAAGTGGACTTCAGAACATCGGAAGGAAGTTGAATCAGGATGATACATCGGTCGACCAGCCAAAAATAAAAAATCCCGTCGTGACATTTAGTCCTCGGCGGGATTTTTGAATTGAGAGCTAAGGATCAGGCTTTTGAAACTTTGACAGCCTGCAAGCCTTTGGGTCCTTGTTCAACTTCGAACTGTACAGTGTCGCCCTCGTTGAGCGTCTTGTACCCGTCGCCGTTGATGGATTTGTAATGCACGAACACGTCTTCACCGGTGCTACGCTTGATGAAGCCGTATCCCTTGGCATTATTAAACCATTTGACCGTACCTTGTTCCATAAGGAGACTTCCCTTATATGTAGTGGAACATAGAACACCTGATCCTTGTCTCTCAAGATACGAAAGAAGCCTCCTTCAAAGCAGCTCTCTCGACGTTCAGCTTAGTACGATCCCCGCCCGTTGGCCTCTCAAATACAACCTTCATCAACTCCCAGACACATCCTAGCGTGAGGGGGTACAGCCAAATCCTCTGATGAAACAAGATGGTGTTGGTTGATTGCAGAGCGAACATAGCACTTGTCGAAATGAAAAGCAAGTCACCCTACTCTTCGTCCAACCAGATGCCAAAATCACCTTGTTCCTCCGAGGCCGGAGTCTCCTCAGGAAGAACAGGCTTTGTCAATATTCTAACTGTTTGAGGGTCGAAGCCGAAGAGGTCATCTTGTGAGAAGATACGGTTGAAGTCCTCCGGTGTAAAGAAAGACTCGAATTTCCGTGAGCACTCAGCAAGTCGACCAAGATAGTATTGGGTGTTCTCATCGGGAAAGTTTGGATCCCATTCTTCGGCAAGTTTGGAATTATCAGAAATACGCACTCCGAGATTTTTTCCCGTCACGTAATATGAAATCCGCTCCCCCGGTTTGATATATCGCCCCGACCGTTTAGCTACTTCATAGGCTGCTGAAGGGTTTCGGGTTCCACCCGTCAACTCGGCTTCATAGCGCTCCAATGAATCACGGAAGGTCTCTGTTCGTGCAAAATCTGGAGCGACCCATTGATGATTGAGAATGTGCTTTGCTCGTTGAACGTAGGTTTCGTGAAGCGCTCCGATATTCTCTTGCAAAAGGTGTTCGATGCACGTACGGATATACTGCCGGCAAAACGGCTCAAGGCTTCTCGAAATCAATGAGCTGCCTTTGATCACGAGTGCTCCGTCGAACGACAGAAGAGCGTAATTTTTCTTTTTGTAGCTCATCATCTTCATGAAACGACCAGCATAGGCAAGACGAATTCCCTCAGGCAATGAACTCGAAATACGCTCCACAAAAGCCCTTTCTTGAGCTTCCCCCAAAACATTATCCGGCGGAACAAAAAAAATTCCGTCGGTGTCTGCTTCAATCACCGTACCATTGTAAAGAGTAACCTGTTGAATAATGTTCTGCAGAAGTTGTTGTCCGGTCTTTGTGACAACATCTGCTTGCGCGTAATCGTTGAAAAGTCCGCGAGCGTAGCCGAGATATCCGTAGAACGAGTTGATGAGGATTTTCAGCGATGATTGATGGGCCTCGGCTTTGCTTCGCTGGAGCAGGTCTGTAGTTTCGCGCATCGTCTTTTTCGCGTTCAACCGGAGGCTTAAGAGCGTCTGAAGCAGCGTCGGAAAGATGCCAAGCTCGTCGGTTGCGGGCTTGAGAGATTGCGAAACAATGATGGATGGGTAAAGCGATTCCACATCGGCTTGGACGACGCCACCAACTACTCCAGTGATGAATATGTCAGTGTATCCCCCGGTGGTCTGAGATCCCTCTTGCGGTTTTGGAATGGATTGCTTTCGTCGAATGTACTCACGTAACAAGAGAAGCTCGATCTTCACGGCTGAGCCGGTACGAGCGACCACACCTAATTGCATCGGGCACATTTGCGTCAGGTAGTAGCTACTTGGGGCAAGGTGATCAGCAATAAAGCGTGTCGCTTCGGCGTCTCCCTGACTCTCCTGCAGGATAAGCCGGTGCCGGGATGTTCGGCGATTCGCTTCCTCTTCCTGCTGAAAGCCAAGTTGCTGCGCAATGTGAAGAACAGTATTGCTCTCGAACGGTTCGACTGAGCCGCTCGACTCCGCTCGCGGCACTGAGCCTGTCGAAGTGCTCGCCAAAGTCGAACGCCGCACAAAGTCGTACGATTGTGCCAGGTGTGCGGTGTCGATGAGATGCCGACCCTGAATTTCGAACAAACCGCCTTCGATGCCCATTTCGCTTTCTTGCGACGTGAGAGATCTCAAACCACTACCGTCTCTTCCCAATGCCAAATCCACACCCAAAAGATCTGCCCGTTTGATCACATAAGGAATCTGAAATCCGAAGAGATGATGCCCTTCGATCACATCGGGGTCCTTTTCTTGAACAATGGACACAAATTCTTTCAGGAGCATCTCCTCAGAGGTCTTGCTACCGTCAATGGTATGGGTCCAGCCTCGATTATCCGTTAGGTTGAGAATGATGATCTTATCACGCGTCTTTCGCGGATCGCTCATCTGATCGCTTTTCGACGATGTTTTCAAATCGATCTGCATGCGATAGATGTCATCGAATGTCATCCCTTTGAAAAGAGTGAGGCCAGATTGTAGAAGGAATTGCTGGATTGGATCGGGCTTCAGCAACATGACCTCGACGTCTGAATAGCTGTCCGCCCGCTTTGGGGCGGTCCGGTTGTATCGCGCGAGAACGCTCCTCACCGCATCCCACATATCACCCCATCGTGAGAACGCAGCGATATAACGGAAATGATTTGAACCGGAGAGTTCTTTCAGCCAATGATGGCTCGTGAACCCTTGAAGATAGGAACTATCGGAAAGGAAAAAGAAAGGGAAGAACTTTTCATCGCGAGACGAGATCTTCCCGCGCAAGCTTTCGTGTGTGTCTGGCCAGCCCGACAGCTGTCTGGCGGGCTCGCGCGAATAGATGCGGACTTCGGAGTCGGTGAGATGTTGGACGGCTACAACCCGCTGCTCGTCATTCTGCCCGTAGAGAAGGACATCCATCCAGTAGTTGCCCAAAGTTCAAAGCTGAGCCTTTGGGACCGTTAACAGGTTATTTCTTTCGCTCTTCCAAGAAGGGCTTGAGAATATCAATCGGGATGGGGAAGAGGATTGTCGAGTTCTTCTCTGTCGCGATCTCAGCGAGCGTTTGCAAGTACCGCAACGTCAGCGCGCTTGGTTGCTCGGCAAGAATCTTTGCGGCATCGGACAACCGCTGGGATGCCTGATACTCACCTTCGGCAGCGATAACCTTCGAGCGACGTTCCCGTTCCGCTTCGGCTTGCTTTGCCATCGCGCGTTGCATTTCTTGCGGCAAGTCAATGTGCTTGACTTCGACATTAGAAACCTTGATGCCCCACGGCTCCGTTTGATTGTCAATGATCTTCTGAAGTTGAACGTTGATCTTGTCCCGCTCCGCAAGCAGATCGTCAAGTTCGGATTGACCGATCACACTGCGAAGTGTGGTCTGCGAGAGCTGCGACGTTGCAAAGAGATAGTTCTCCACTTCGATGATCGCTTTTTCCGGTTGGACGACTCGGAAATACACAACGGCATTCACCTTAAGCGAAACGTTATCTTTGGTGATGATATCTTGCGGTGGAACGTCCATCACAACCGTTCGGAGACTGACCTTCACCATCTTATCAATGAGTGGGATGAGGATGATGAGGCCTGGTCCTTTAACGCCAACGAAACGACCGAGACGGAATATAACGCCACGTTCGTACTCTTTCAAAATTCGGACTGCGTTGGCAATAACGATGAACCCGAACACAAGCAACACACCAAGTAATGTGGGAGCGAAATTCATAACGGTTCTCCTTGAGTAGAGTAGTTAATGGACTGTTTCGACTTTCAGCTTGAGATTGTAAATCTCTCTCACCCGCACCTCTTCACCTTTGGCAATTTTCCCAGAAACCGATTCTGCATTCCAGATCTCCCCGTGTACTCGCACCAGCCCCCTTGGATTCAACAGCGAGAGCGCCTCTCCCGTTTCCCCGACGATCCCTTCAACGCCGGTCGTAGGTCTGCGTCGCTGTGCCTTCAGCCCCAACCCAATCACAAAAAGGAAGAACGCAAGGGTCACTACCGTCGTGGGAATGATAACACTCCATGAAATCTCAATGAACTCCAAGCCCGACTCCGAGCGGATGAGCATCATCGAACCGAGCAACAATGAGATGACGCCCCCAACCGAGAGCATACCGTAGCTCATGACTTTGATTTCGGCAATGAACAAGATGATGGCAAAGATGATCAGTGCAAGTCCCGCATAGTTGATCGGTAACGTATGGAGAGAGTAGAAGGCGAGAATGAGACTGATAACCCCAACAACTCCCGGCAAGAGATTTCCCGGATTGTAAAGTTCAAACAGGAGTCCGTACACTCCCATCATAAAGAGAATGTAGGCGATATTTGGATCACTCAGAATATCAAGCAATCGCTCCGACCAACCCATTTCAAGGAGTCGGATTTTGGCTCCCGCCGCTTTGATCACTACTGTACGATTTGGAAGTTCAACGGAGCGCCCTTCTAATTGCTGCAGGAGGTCGTCCATATTCTTGGCGACGAAGTCAATGACCTTCTTGTCGAGCGCCTCGGTTTCTGTGATGGAAATACTCTTTCGTACGGCTTCTTCGGCCCATGCGAGGTTCCGCTTTCGTTTCTCGGCAATCGTTCTGATGAATGCTGCGGCATCATTCGTTGCTTTCTCCATCATAATAGAATCTTGTTGTCCCTGCAAGGAAACGGGGTGTGCAGCACCCATGTTGGTGCCCGGCGCCATAACAGCGAAATGTGCAGCAAGTGTAATGAACACGCCCGCGGAAGCCGACTGTGATCCACCCGGGGACACGAAAACCACGACAGGTACATTCGCTTCAAGGATATTGCTTACGATCACGCGAGTGGACTTGAGTAATCCGCCCGGTGTGTTGAGCTGGATGACGACGCACTGAGCTTCAAGTTCTTCACCGGTTGTAATCGCTTTCTCGATGAACTCCGCAGCGGCAGGATTGATGGCGCCGTCAATCCGTGCCACCACTACCACGGGCTCTTGAGAAACACTTTGAACATTGAAAACTAGAAATCCTATGAGGGCGAGGAGAGTATTCATCTCTTATTCATTTAGAATGAACCTGTATAAGATAAGAAAGAGAACGCGGAATTCCAAGATAATGAAAATCAGGGTACTGGCTTAGCCAGTACCAAAATCAGGATGAAATTTCAGGATGAAATCTAAGGATGGGAAGATTTGGATGGATTATTGGATTGTTGGATTCTCGTTGTGGATCTCCGCGAGAAGACTCCCGAAGTTTCCAAAACTTCGGGAGTCTAACCAACGAGTTCGGCGTTCTGAGATTTGTGGGATTGAAGGATGGGAAGATCCGGATGGATTATTGGATGGCTTGCCAAACGAAGTTCGCTTTTTGAACGTAGTTTGGCGGAGAGGGAGGGATTCGAACCCTCGATACCCTTGCGGGCATACCACCTTTCCAGGGTGGCCAGTTCAACCACTCCTGCACCTCTCCGAAACATAGCGCTTTTGGAGTTTGTGACTCCAAAGAACATAAACATAGTACATTTTTTTCCCTCGGCATCAAAGGGTGGGATTCTCCGCTGAAAGCGGACTTGTCCGCCATCTTCTTGGCAGATAAGCTGACTCGACTGAGCCGCTCGGCTCCGCTCGCGGCACTGAGCGGCTCGACTGAGCTCGCCGAAGTCCTGTCGAAGGGCTCGTCGAAGTCTTTGGCTCAGAACCCGCGGTACCGTTACGGGCACACATGCTCTCTCCCGAAGTTCGGGACAGGCATGCCAGCGGCGGGCGAGGGTCAGCCGCAGCGAGTTGTTAGGTGCTTCGCCTATGAAGGACCACCATACATTCTACGGTGGATCCTCATGAAGATTTCAAACAAATTGCCCGACTCGATGTCGGAAACATCGATATCAAAAATGTCCTTAATCTTTTTCTGAATATCAGCGAGTTCCATCTCATCTAAACCCGTGAAATCATACAGACTAGATTCATCGGTGATGAGATACTCCGCTGGCTCGAAATCGAAG
>JANONN010000233.1:0-12454 GCA_031420835.1 Ignavibacteriales bacterium
GTCGGGGCAGCGCCCCGACCAACTCAATAGCCAACGACAAGAAACCCTGAAAGGGTGACATACCTGTTTTGCCTGCCTGCCGCAGGCACGGCGTAACATCAGCAGGTGAGTACTATCATATCTACAACCGCGGGTGTAATCGTGATCGAATTTTTCAAGAAGAAGAGAATTATCGCTACCTACTGAGCATTACTGAGGAAAAGGTCACTAGCTTTCATGTCGCAGTTATTGCATACTGCCTGATGCCAAACCACTACCATTTTCTCCTACGTCAGGATTCTGATGCCAGCGTGGGAAGTGCATTCAGGAGATCTTCAACCGTTATGCAAAAGCATTCAATGCTATGTACAACCGGACTGGGACGTTATTTGGGGGACCATTCAAAGCGGTTCATGTCGGCGAGGAAGAATATTTGACTCACCTCTGCAGATACATCCATCGAAATCCCATTGAAGCTGCACTCGTTTCACGCATTGAAGATTGGCAATACTCAAACTATTTGGAATGGGTTGGATTGCGGAAGGGAAATCTTGTCGACAGGACGTTTATCAAAGACCGTTTTGGCGATTCGCGTGAGTACAAAAGGTTTGTGCTGGAATATGAGTCACCAAAGCACGAGAAGACGATCGAGAAATACCTATGTGACTAAGAGTATCAAACGTGCGACTCACTTCTCGCGGGCTTATCGGAGTAAAGTGAGTCGCACGTGCTTTGCACTGAAGTAGCACTGAAGTAGGGAGGTGGTCATTTCTTGACTTTCCCTCCATTTATCGGTACCTTTTCAACGACATTTTTCCCACTCTTTCGGAAATTTCCCAAATCAGGAGGTAGCAAATGGCGGTTCGAGTAGGAATTAACGGCTTTGGCCGGATCGGTCGCAACGTCCTTCGTGCAGGTATTAACGACCCGGGCCTGGAATTCGTTGCTGTCAACGACATCACCAATCCGAAAACGCTTGGACATTTGCTCAAATACGATTCTGTGATTGGCAATTTCCCCGGAACTGTGAAGGTGGAAGATTCAACGCTCGTCGTGAACGGCAAGAAGGTGAAGGTTTATTCCGAAAAAGATCACACAAAACTGCCGTGGAATGAACTCGGCGTGAGCATCGTTGTCGAATCCACCGGCTTGAAACATTTCACCGACGGTGAGGCATCGGCCGATCATATAAAGAACGGGGCAAAGAAGGTCATCATTACGGCCCCCGCCAAAAAGCCAGATGTCATGATCTGTTTAGGCGTGAATGAAGAGATGTATGATCCCGCCAAGCACCATATTATCTCCAATGCGTCCTGCACGACCAATTGCCTTGCGCCGATGGCGAAGGTTTTACACGACGCCTTCAAAATCCGAAAAGGAATGATGAACACGATTCATTCCTACACCAACGATCAGCGGTTGTTGGATCTTCCACACAGCGATATGCGACGAGCGCGTGCGGCTGCTATCAACATTATCCCCACAACGACCGGAGCCGCGAAGGCCGTCGGGAAGGTGATTCCCGAATTGTATGGTAAGCTTGACGGTTATGCTCTTCGCGTCCCTACGCCGAACGGATCCCTCACGGACTTCACGGCCGAACTCGAGCGCGACGTGACCAAAGAAGAAGTGAACGCCGCTTTCAAGAAGGCCGCTGAAACTTGGCTGAAAGGAATTCTCGAATACAGTGAAGAAGACCTTGTCTTGCGTGACATTGTTGGAAACTCCCATTCTTGTGTGCTCGATAGCCAACTGACGATGGCCATCGGCAATATGGTGAAGGTCTTTGGATGGTACGACAACGAGTGGGGCTATTCGAATCGTGTCGTGGAGCTGGTCAAGAGCGTTGCATCGAAGTTCGACTGATCAATTTACATGGTTAAACATGGGCTGACGACTTTCTCGGTCTCAGCCCTTTTTTGTTCTGAAGCTCTATGAAGAAGCTCGGTATCCATGGTCTGAATCTGAAAGGCAAGCGAGTCCTTGTTCGCGTTGACTTCAATGTTCCGCAGGATGACCAGCATCGAATTACGGATGATACGAGGATTGTTGAATCGCTTCCCACGATCAAGCGCATCATCGAGCAGGGCGGTAAAGCGATTCTGATGAGCCATTTGGGGCGCCCCAAGGGAAAACCGAAACTGGAGTTCAGTCTGAAGCCCGTTGCCGAACGACTAAGCCACCTCCTTTTGAGACCTGTTCCACTGGCTCCCGATTGTGTAGGTCCCGAAACGGAAACGATGATCGGCAAGATGAACGATGGTGACTGTTTGTTGTTAGAGAATCTCCGATTCCACGCTGAAGAGGAAGCCAACGATCCTGACTTTGCCAGGAAGCTCGGCGCGCTAGGAGATCTGTTTGTGAACGACGCATTCGGAACGGCGCATCGCGCTCACGCTTCTACTGAAGGCGTCACGAAACATATCAAGATGAGCGCTGCCGGATATTTGATGGAGAAGGAGCTTGAGTATCTCGGTCGTGCTGTGGGAAATCCTGCTCGTCCGTATGTGGCGATTCTCGGTGGTGCGAAGATCTCCGGCAAGATTGACGTTATCCAAAATCTCATGGCGAAGGTTGACGCATTATTGATAGGTGGCGGGATGATGTTCACATTCTTCAAAGCGGAAGGGATGGAGATTGGCGATTCGCTCGTTGAAGAAGACAAACTTGCACTCGCGAAGCAAATTCTGGATGTGGCTCGATCAGCAAACAAGCATCTTATTTTGCCCGTCGATTGTGTCATTGCTGATGAGTTTGCAAACGACGCGAACACGCAAACAGTTGGCATCAAATCCATTCCAAAAGGTTGGCGCGGCTTAGATATTGGCCCCGAGACGATTCGTTTGTTCCAAAAGGAAATCATGGGTGCAAAAACGATCGTGTGGAATGGCCCCATGGGAGTCTTTGAGATGGAACGATTTGCCAAAGGGACTGTTGAAGTAGCTAAGGCTTTGGCAGAGGCAACAAAGTACGGCGCCACGACGATTGTTGGTGGTGGCGATTCCGCAGCGGCAATTGTTCAAGCAGGACTCAGCAAGCAAGTATCGCACGTCTCCACTGGTGGCGGGGCATCGCTTGAGTTTCTTGAAGGAAAGATTCTTCCCGGCGTCGAGGCGTTAACGGATAAGAAATAAGTTCATCGCTCCGAGTTCGTTCATAGTTTTTCAGTCGTAAATCGACAATCGTAAATCGTCAATTTCTCATGTCATCTAACTACTATCGTCCTTCGATGTTCGGTGGGTTCAGCTTCTTCCCCCCCATCATCAAGATGCTTTTGCTGACCAACGCAGCAGTGTTTGTCCTGGTGACGTTCTTTGGTTCGTTCACGTTGTTCGGAATGTCGCTCGATCGTGTGCTTAGCCACTATCTTGGATTGATGCCTCTCGGATATGGTTTCTACCCGTGGCAGGTGATCACCTATCAGTTCATGCATGCGAACTTTTGGCATCTCTTTTACAACGTCTTTGGTCTTTGGATGTTCGGAATGGAGATCGAGCATATGTGGGGCTCACGTAAGTTTCTCACGTTCTATTTGATCTGTGGCGTCGCTGCGGGACTTGCGCAACTCATTTTGTCTCCAATTCTCGATCCCGCTTCTCAGTACATCGTTCATCCAATGACGGGTGAAGTGATTGGCGGCATTCCGACGGTTGGCGCCTCCGGTGCAGTGTACGGCGTCTTGATTGCGTTTGGCATGCTCTTCCCGGATCGCTATATCTTTCTCTACTTCCTTGTTCCTGTCAAGGCTAAGTACTTTGTTGCAGGATTGATTGTTTTGGGTGTAATTTCGGCGGGAGATCGAAGCGCTGTGGCACATTTTGCCCACCTTGGTGGGGCACTTGCAGGATACCTCTACATTCTGTATGATAGAAGGCAGCTTCCGTTTCAAAATATCCTTGATCGCCTGCGCTGGTGGATCAATGCGCAGCAGTTTGGGAAGGGTAGTGCAGCTCATCACGATTCGGTGGAGGCGAAAGTATTCGACATTCGCGGAGGCAAGGAGAAGAAAGAGGAACGAACCACGCAGCAGCAGATTGATTCCATCCTCGACAAGATTAGTCATGGCGGTTACCAGAGCTTAACGGAGGATGAAAAGAAGATGCTGTTTGAAGCAAGCAAAAAGTTGAATTAGGAGAGGAAGGAAAACCATGGACGAACTCATCACAATCGCAGAAGTCCCAGCCGTCGCAGCGCACCAGACGTACAAAGTCGGGATCAGGAGAAAGACCCGGCAGGTGATCGTGGGCGGAGTGAAGATCGGTGGCGACGCGCCAATCTCTGTGCAGACGATGACGAAGACCAAGACCGACGATATTGCAGGAACGGTTGGTCAGATTCGCGCGGCGGCAGATGCCGGATGCGACATTGTGCGCGTAACGGTGAACGACAAAGAAGCTGCAGAAGCAATGAAGGAGATCGTTCGGCAATCTCCCATCCCCATCGTTGCCGACATTCATTTCAACCACATCTTCGCATTGAAGGCAATTGAAGCGAACGTGGCGAAGGTTCGAATCAATCCCGGCAATATTGGCTCGAAGGATCGTATCCGTCAAGTGTTGATGGCAGCGAAGGACCGCGGAATTCCGATCCGCATCGGTGTCAATTCCGGCTCGCTCGAAGAGGACATTCTGGAAAAGCACGGCTATCCGACCCCCGAAGCCCTATTTGAAAGCGCCATGCGTCACGTTGGGATCTGTGATGAGTTTGGATTCAAGGATGTGGTGATCTCTGTGAAGTCCACCGACGTGAAGCTGATGATCGAAGCGTACCGACTCGTTGCACAACGGACAGACATTCCGCTTCATCTCGGTGTTACGGAAGCCGGAACAACGAGGATAGGCACAATCAAGTCGGCGGTTGGCATTGGCACCTTGCTTGCGGAAGGGATTGGTGACACGATCCGCGTTTCGTTAACCGACGATCCTGTGAAAGAAGTTGAAGTCGGAAAGGAAATCCTCCGCTCGTTGAGTCTCGCATCCCGCAACATCGAGCTTATTGCGTGTCCGACTTGCGGACGATTGGAGGTAGATCTATTCGGCATTATGGGTCAGCTTGAAGAAAAACTCGTCGGTGTGAAGAAGCCGATAAAGATTGCAGTGTTGGGATGTGTGGTGAACGGTCCGGGTGAAGCGAGTGAAGCGGATATCGGTATTGCGGCGGGTAAGGGCGTTGCGATTCTTTACAGGAAAGGTGAAGTCGTGAAGCGAGTGAAAGAGAGCGAGATTGTTTCGACGATCCTGGAAGAAGTGGAACGGTTTCAGCCGGAGGCGTAGCGCCTAATGGATTGGCGACACTTTGTCCCTTCCGCGATTGAGTATGACTGGGAAAATGACAAACTTTCAGCACATGGCGTTACGTTTAAGGAGGCAGTCGAGACATTCTTCAATGAATATGAAGTGAGACGAAACAAACGATTCAAAGATCGTTACCAATTGATTGGCAAGTCGAATGGTGGTCGAAGACTCAAAATTATCTTTCAGCTAAAGCACAGTAAGGTGGTTCGAATTATCACAGGATGGCCAATATGAAACAATCTCGGAAGAAACACACCCAAGACGAAATTGATGCTATCGTAGTTGCGGAGGCCGACGATACGGATAAATGGTCCGACCCCATCCATGTCAAGCCAACAAAAGCTGTGGTTCTGCATCTCGATTCAAAGACAATCGAACGAGCAAAACGGATCGCACGGACGAAACGTTTGAAGAACTACGAAGTCTGGTTTGAAAGGATCATCAAGAAGGAAGTGGATCAGGCTCAGAAGAAACGTGTTTCGATGTAAGATCGGAATCCTTTCGTTTCTTCCTACGAAGCCCGACATGCTTCGGCTTTCTCTTTCGCTTTGGTTTCCCTTCTCATTTACTTCTCTCTTATATAACTGATGTTACGCAAAACATGCTCTACACCCCATTCAATGACGTAGTATTTATGTCACTCCTAAAGGAATTTGAAGGGTGTGTGGTTCATTCAACTACAAATATATCATCCCTACGGGATTACGTCAAAAAATAGGTCAAAATACTGCCAATAGTACGGTATGCAAAAAGCTCCGATAGGAGCGACATATTTGTAGCAAGCACAATAGCGAAACAATTTAAACCCCGTGGGGGTGACATAGCCGTAATTTTCCGTTTCTGCGTAACATCAGTGAGTTCACTCTAAGAAGGTCAAATTTCAATTTTTGTGTATCGAATCCAATTCAAATTAGGCAATTATTTTTGCAAAAATACCTTTTTAGAGCAGACTCATCAGTTATAAGTAAACCCCAGACCGGACGAGGAACGCATGAACCTCAAAACGATCCGCACCTACTGCCTGAAGAAGAAAGGGAAGATCACTGAAGATTTTCCATTTGACGAAGAGACGTTGGTTATCAAAGTTCACGGCAAATATTTTCTTCTTACAGGTATCGCCGACCAACCATTGCGGATCAATCTCAAGTGCGATCCCAAGCTTGCACTCGAGCTTCGAGAAGAGTATGAAGCCGTGCAGCCGGGTTATCACATGAACAAGAAACATTGGAACACGGTGATCCTCGATGGCACGATTCCCACACCGCACGTGTTGAAGATGATTGACCATTCGTACGAGCTGGTGGTGAAGGGGTTGCCGCGCTCGCTTCGTGCCAAACTCACAGAGAAGAATGTCTGAACCACAGATTGAGTTAAGCAGATGGAGTCCACCTACTTAACAAATGAAATGAAAATTACACGGTTTCACATTTTCTTAGGCAAGGTGGACTCCATCTTATGTCCTTGCGTAACATCACTTAGTAAATCAATCAGCGAAATCAATGAATCAGCCTAATCAGCGGTCAAGAAATGGAGTAGCGCACATGATGAAATCTTTCGTTCTCATCACACTGATCCTGGCGTTCCGGCTCTCCGCGCAGGATCATCAGCACCAAGAGCGCGTCAACGTCGTTACTTCTGTTGAGCAGATGCCGGACGACAAGAACTTGCCGCCGTCAGAAGAGACGGCAAAGGCAAGACTGGATACATCTCCACGTCACGGTGAGTTCATTGATGTCAAGATTGCTGGGACAAACGAGACCATCAGAACCTGGATCGTCTATCCTGAACGAAAAGACAAAGCTCCAGTCGTGATCGTGATTCACGAAATCTATGGTCTCACAGATTGGATCCGCGGTGTGGCAGACCAGCTTGCACGGGACGGCTACATTGCGGTCGCTCCAGATCTCATTTCTGGCAAAGGCCCGAATGGTGGCGGAACTGAGTCCTTCACAAGCAGGGATGATGTGGTGAAGGTCATTCGTGGTCTGAGCAACGAGGAAGTAACAACACGACTTCATGTAGTTCGGTCGTGGGCGATCAAACTTCCGTCCGCGAACGGGAAGAGCGCAACGGTCGGATATTGCTGGGGTGGATCGAAGAGTTTTGAATATGCAGGCGCGCAACCGGAACTAAATGCTGCAATCGTATTCTACGGAACTTCTCCCGACGCCAAGATACTGTCATCCATCAAAGCTCCGGTGCTTGGATTGTACGGTGGAGACGATGCACGCGTGAATGCCACGATCGAGCCTGCTGCGGCAGAGATGAAGAAGCTAAAGAAAATCTATGACACGGAAATTTATGAAGGAGCCGGGCACGGGTTCCTTCGTGCGCAAGGGGGTCGAGATGGGGCGAACTTGCGGGCGACGCAAAAAGCGTGGCCGAGAGCGATTGCATTCTTGAAAAGGGAGCTCGACAAATAAGAGTTTCTCCCAACATTGTTTGACGTTAGGTAACTACTCAGCGTCCTGTTGTTGAACAAACCAATTGCGAATGTCGAATTTCGAATTTCGAATTGATCACAAAGAACAAATTCCGCATTCCCAATTCCGCATTCCACAATTCACTGTTGTATCCACAGAAAGCATGCTGAGTAGTTACGACGTTAGATGGAAGGAGAGGCGCAATGGAAAGAACACCGTTCGAGGATGAGGAGCGGAATGCTCAAAGGGCATTAAACGAAGCCAAGAAGCGAGCGTTAGCGGAAAAGTATGGCGCACAATTTGGGGAAGGTGATTCGAGACTTTCCCCGGAACTGGAATCGCAATGGCTTAACTACATTGATGAGTTCGAGCGCCAGTTTGAAAATGCACGCCGCGTTACTGTGCGAGAATTTGTCGGCAATCCCAAGTTCAAACCGCTCGGCGAAGTCCCGCCGGAACAGCTTGAAGCAGAATTGGACAGCGTTCTCGAATTCCTCTCCCTCCACAGTATCGTGGTCGATTCCGTAGCGGATGTTTCTAATGCGGAGCTTTATCGCTTTACCACAACTGAATTGATGGATGTAGAGACGGACGACATCCGCATCGACGGGATGATGCACCACTTCATCTACGAGGAATTCCATCCCAACGATCAACACGATGCCAAAATGTTCGCCGAGCATTTCTTATGGGACCTGTTTCAGCGGCGTACTGAGGACGCGCTACAGGCGTTCTCAAATGATGAGATTTACGATTCAGCAGGAATTCGTTTGGATCGAGAAGAAATGCGGCGTAGGTTGGATCAACTGTACGCAAGCTTTGTTGCATTCCCAGAGTCGAAGCACGAACCGCTCGATTGCAGTGTGGATGGCGACTACGCCGTTGTGCGACTTCAGAGCAGTTGGTCTGGTCTGCAAGCGGTGTCAATGAAACAGGTGAGCCATTCCGGCGTGACTGTGCTCCGAATGAAGCGAAGTCCCTACGGCGGATTCGACGTGGTTCAGGCTAACGTGGTAGGGTGGAACTTTTAGCATAATGTTGGAAAACAAAACAGGCGAGGAGCAATCCTCGCCTGACGTGTTTTGAGTGTCTTCCAAAACTGACCCCATCCTTACCTTCCCCTAAGAGGGGAAGGGATTTCTATTTCTTCTTATCCGGATATGGCGGAGGTGGAGCAAGCTTCGCAGGCTTCTTCTTCATTTCCTCAAGAATCACCTGAATAGCCTTGTTCAGTTGTTCATCCTCACCTGCGAATTCCTTTGCCGGATCGTTATCAACCACGATATCAGGATCAACGCCGTATCCTTCCATGATCCACTCTTTCCCTTCGATGTCGTAACGAGAGAATTCCGGTCTGTTCAAAAAACCTCCATCAAGCAGCGGAAGCGTGCCGCGAATTCCAACCACGCCGCCCCATGAACGCTTCCCGATGACCAGTCCGAGATTGTATTGCTTGAACCGGTACGCGACGATATCTCCATCGGATGCAGAGAACTCATCTAATAACATAACCTTCGGGCCAAGGATTGTGCCGCCGGGGTTGATGCCGGGGACGCTGTTGCGAGCAATGTCGATCATGGCAATCTCACGACGCAGTCGCTCAATGATCTGCGGTGAAACATTTCCGCCTCCGTTCCCGCGCACGTCAACGATCAATCCCTCTTTCCTGAGCTGCGGGTAGTAGTACTTCGCAAATTCGTTCAACCCTGCTGCACCCATATCGGGAATGTGCAGGTAACCGACTTTCCCGTTCGTTGCTTTTGAAACTTTCTCGATGTTGGTCTCCACCCACGTGTAGTAATACAGGCCCTGTTCGTTTGCTGTCGGTACGACGACCGTTTCGCGGCTCCCAGCCATTTTCGGTTCGCTGTTGACCGTCAGTTTGACCTGCTTCCCCGCTGTGTTGACGAGCGCCTCATAGATGTTTTTCATCTGATTGGTTGGTTTTCCGTCAATGGCGAGGATGTAGTCGCCTTCTCGAACATTCACGCCAATGTCGGTGAGGGGCGAGCGAACGGAAGATTCCCAATTCTGCCCCTTCAGAATCTTCGTGATCCTGTAGTAGCCAGATGCGTCGCGTGATACGCGCGCACCAAGCGTGCCGAGCTGGACGCGCTCCGGTTTCGGCATATCACCACCGCCGACGTAAGCATGACCGGCATTCAACTCGCCAATCATTTCACCAATGATGTACGTTAGATCAGCGCGGTGATTGATGTGTGCCAGGAGTGGCTCGTACTTTTTCCGCATTCCGGGCCAGTCAACACCGTGCATATTAGGTGCATAGAAGAAATCACGCATCTGCCGCCAGGACTCATTGTATATTTGTGACCACTCCGCCCGGCGGTTGAGGGTGACCTTCATATCTAAAAGATTCAGACGATCCTTCACATCAATTTTTGCGGAAGGAAGATCAATAATGGCATACGAGCTTTCCTGAGAGATGAGCATCTTCTTGGTGTCCGCAGAAATCTCAAAGCCGTTCACTTCTCCCAACTCCGTTTCCTTTTGCTTGTCAAGCTCATACAGGAAGAGCTTCGCCTTCGGGTCTTTGCTCCCCTGGCGGATGTAGTACAGCTTATCGCCGACGGAAGCAAGAGTACGGTAGATTGAGGCGCTGACCGGCACCACGGCAATGCGATCCTGAATTCCATCCACATCAACCCGAACAGGTGGCTTTGCCTCTGCTTCTTTCTTCTTCTCCGGCTCCGCAGGCTTCTTCTCATCTTTCTTGATCGCCACTTCGTCGCTCTTCGGCTCAAACGGCGACTTCGTGTCCTTTGCCAGTGTGATCAGATAGATCTTCGCCATGTCAATGTAGGCATGGTTCCATTCTGTTTGGCTGTAGGTTGGTGAAAAGGAACGGTTGGAAACAAAGAAAACATATTTGCCGTCGGAGCTGAAGGTCGGAGCGTACGAAGAGAACCATCCATCCGTGAGCGCCGTGGTCTGCTTTGAATCAACAGAGTAGAGATACACCATCGTCATCCGCTCGACTTCCGGTTTTGCGTACACGATCCAACGGCTATCCGACGACCAGTCGTACTGCGTGATCTCCCGCTCCGTTGCCTGAGCAACAACGGTCACTCGTTTCAAATCAACGTCAATGTACTGAAGCCTTTGCAGCCGATCCGACCAGAGCAGTTTCTTGCTGTCGGGCGACCAGTACATTTGGTATTTGTATGTATCGCTGTTCGTCGTCAGTTGGATGGCCGGTCCGGATCCATCTTGCGGCATGATGTAAACCTCATCTTCGCCTGGGGAGTCGGAAATGTAGGCGATCCATTTGCCGTCGGGTGACCACTTTGAATTTCGTTCGTGGACGCCCGGCGTTTGCGTAAGGTTCCTTGTGTTTCCATGTTTGGCTGGAACAGTGAGGATGTCGCCGCGTGCCCCGAAGAGTGCACGGCTTCCGTCAGGAGCAATTTCATAATTGGTAACCTGCTTGCTCACATCCGTCAATCCGCCTCGTCCGCTGTTGAAGTCCTCCTGAAGCATGATGGGAACCTTCGCGGTCGTTCCGGTTGCAATGTCGTGACGGTAGATGAAGCCTCCGTTCTCAAAAACGATTGACCCCGGTCCGAGCGACGGGAACTTTACGTCGTATTCCGTGAACGTTGTTATGGCACGTGTTTGTCCGGTCGTGAGATCGTGTGCATAGAGATTCATCCGTCTGTTGTCGTCACGGTCGGAGAGAAAGTAGATGGTGTTCCCGTGCCACATCGGGATGATGTCTTGTGCGGGATTGTTCGTGATGTTTGTTGTCCGCTTTGTTTCGAAATCGTATATCCAAATATCATCCGCTTGACCGCCGCGATATCGTTTCCACGTTCGGAACTCTCTGAAGACTCGGTTGTAGGCGAGCTTCTTGCCGTCGGGCGAGTATGATGCAAATCCGCCCCGTGGCAGTGGGAGTTGCTCGTGAATTCCGCCATCAATGGGAGCTAAGTAGAGTTGCCCTTTGAAGCTGTTCGGTTCGCTCATGCGCGAGCGGAACAAAAGCGTGCGGTTATCTCTCCAGCCGATGACGATGTTGTTTGGACCCATTCGGTCGGAAACATCGTCGCGGTCAAGTGTCGCAGTGAACGTGATGCGAGTCGGTACGCCGCCTTCCGCGGGCATGTTGTACACTTCCGTGTTGCCGTCGTATTGCCCCGTGAAGGCGAGAAGTGATCCATCGGGGGAATAGCGGGCAAACATCTCAAAGCCGATGTCGTTCGTGAGTTTACGCGCCACCCCGCCGGAGGCGGCAACGGTATAGAGATCGCCGGCATATGTGAATGCGATCCGGTCGCCATGGATTGCGGGGAAGCGAAGCAATCGCGCTTCCTGAGCGGAAAGCGATCCGGTGATCAGCACCAGCGTGAGGATCATCATTACTATGAATCGTTTCATTTCTTTGTTCCTGGATTTATGGTGAGAAGTGCGTAGTGGATTGGGCGAACATTGAACAAGGTGGAATTATTACCTTCGCCCAAAAAGCTAATGAAACTGCTGGCTGACGGTCGAGAAGAACAAGTGTGCGCCACGTTTTCTGGTACAACGCGGCTGCGTATCAATTTTCCCGTCGCGGTCTCATTCCTTCCCTCATCATCATCTGGCGGCGCTTGCTCATCTCCTCGTATTTCTTCTTCTGCTTTGCGTCGAGAATCGCCGCGATCTTCTTGTCTGTCTTTTCAGTAATTTCCGTCATACCTTTTCGAATCGCGTCGCGGTCTCCCTGGTTGATCTCGAAGTTCATCATCATGTCAGCTTGCT